>NZ_JBFTKN010000004.1:0-283113 GCF_056395965.1 Dyella sp. 05T440 | reverse complement strand
CCCTTCGGGCTTTCCTCCACCCGCCCGCCGCGTCATACGGGGACCCCGAGGGCGAAGAGCCACACCAAGAGCCGAACAACGCCAGGCGCTACTGGGCCGGGCAGGTCTTTTGTAGGAGCGCACTTGTGCGCGACCAACCGACGGAGCGGTACATCCGAGCGCCGCGGTCGCGCACAAGTGCGCTCCTACAAGGGATCGCGTAAGTCAGTATCGATCGGCTCTTTGTGGGAGCGCACCCTGTGCGCGACCATCCTACAGAGCGGTACACCCCAGCGTGGCTGTCGCGCACAGGGTGCGCTCCCACAGACAAGACCGTCTGACCTGCAGGCAAAAAGAAAGGCCGCCCGGAGGCGGCCTTTGCTTCTTCCAATCAAACCAATCAAACCCTACTGCGCGTGCCCTACGCCCGAATCGCCCTGCTCCAGCGGCGGTGGAGTACCGGCAACGGCCAGCAGCGATGTGGCGTAGCCGTCTTCGATGCTTACCGTGGACACCTCATCCCATGAGAAGAACGACGCTTCGCGCAGCCATTCCGCGTCGGGAGAGATCTCCTGCATGTTGAAGCCGTCTTCTTCCACGCTGATCAGTCGGCCGATGTAGCAGACCTCGGCCTCGTCCTCGCTGTCCACGTGCACGCCGATGACGGGTGCCTGGGCGGCAGCGGCCTGGATGACGCTGCGGATGTCGTCCAGCGGGAAGCCCCGGGGCGGACGCGGCATCAGGTGCTTGAGGACCAGCGCCTTTTCCATGAAGGGCGCGTGTTTGTCCGGCGCTTCCAGTTCGGAAACGTCGCGGTGGCGCATCACGTACATGCCGTCATAGGTGATGCCGTCACCGACCACCCACAGCAGAAAGAATTCACGGCCAACCCCGCCCACGTAGCCACAGAAGCTGCCGTGTTCGAGTTCACCGCGCCATAACCGGACCAGCTGATGCTTCTGCTGCGCCTCGCGCAGCTGAGCCCGCTGGCCGGTGGTCTTCAGTTCAATCACATTTCCCATGGTCAAAATTTTACCAGCCCGGGGCTTTCCCCTTGTTTACAGGATGTAACGCGACAAATCCTCGTCCTGGACCAGCACGCCGAGGTTTTTATCCACATATTCGGCGTCGATCAGGTATTTTTCGCCGGATTTGTCAGCAGCTTCGTAGGAGATCTTCTCCAGCAGGCGCTCGATCACGGTGTGCAGGCGGCGGGCGCCGATGTTCTCGGTCCGCTCGTTCACCTGGAAAGCCACCTCGGCCAGGCGGTCGATGCCTTCCTCCGTGAAGGTGATCGTCACGCCCTCGGTACCCAGCAAGGCGATGTACTGCTTGGTCAAGGCGTTATGCGGCTCGCGCAGAATGCGCTTGAAGTCGCCCACCGACAGCGCCGACAGCTCCACGCGGATCGGCAGGCGGCCCTGCAGCTCCGGGATCAGGTCCGAGGGCTTGGCCAGCGAGAACGCGCCGGAGGCGATGAACAGCATGTGGTCGGTCTTGATCGGGCCGTACTTGGTCGACACGGTCGAGCCTTCCACCAGCGGCAGCAGGTCGCGCTGCACGCCTTCGCGGCTGACGCCGGCGCCGCCCCACTCGGAGCGCTGGGCGATCTTGTCGATCTCGTCGATGAAGACGATGCCGTTCTGTTCGGCCGACTGCATGGCCTGCGCGCGCACTTCTTCCTCGTTGAGCAGCTTGGCGGCTTCTTCTTCCACCAGCATGGGACGAGCCGCCTTGATCGCGACCTTGCGCTGCTGGGTCTTGCCGCCGCCCATGTTCTGGAACATCTGGCGCAGCTGCTGACCCATTTCCTCCATGCCCGGCGGGGACATGATTTCCACGCCGACGTTGGTGGCGAAGTCGAGCTCGATCTCGCGATCGTCCAGGGCGCCTTCGCGCAGCTGCTTGCGCAGTTTCTGGCGGGTGTCGTTCTGCTCGCTGCTGGGCGCGGCGTCGTGCGACCAGTCCGAAGGGGTCTGGCGGCGCGGCAGCAGGGCGTCGAGGATGCGGTCTTCGGCGCGGTCTTCGGCCTGCGTGCGCACGCGCTTCATGGCCTGCTCGCGCACCAGCTTATAGGCGACGTCGGCGAGGTCGCGGACGATGGATTCGACATCCTTGCCCACATAGCCCACCTCGGTGAACTTGGTGGCTTCCACCTTCACGAATGGCGCATTGGCCAGCGTGGCGAGGCGGCGGGCGATTTCGGTCTTGCCCACGCCGGTGGGACCGATCATCAGGATGTTCTTGGGCGTTACTTCGTCGCGCAAGCCCGGTTCCAGCTGCATGCGGCGCCAGCGGTTGCGCAGTGCAATCGCCACGGCGCGCTTGGCGTCGTGCTGGCCGATGATGTAGCGGTCGAGTTCGTTGACGATTTCGCGGGGAGTAAGTTCGGACATGAGTTCACCGGAAAGATGAGTTTTCGCCCTCGTTCTGCATCAGCAAAACGACGGGACCAAGAGCCGTCGCGCCGAGCGCTTACAGCTCCTCGATCGTGGTGTTGTGGTTGGTATAGATGCAGATGTCGCCGGCGATCTTCAGCGCGCGCTCGACGATGGCGCGCGAATCCATCTCGGTGTTTTCAAGCAATGCCAACGCGGCAGACTGCGCGTAAGGACCGCCCGAGCCGATGGCGATCAAGCCATGTTCGGGTTCCAGCACGTCGCCGTTGCCGGAGATCAGCAGCGAGGCCTCTTTGTCGGCCACTGCCAGCATGGCTTCGAGGCGGCCCAGGCGGCGATCGGTGCGCCATTCCTTGGCCAGCTCCACCGCGGCGCGGGTGAGGTTGCCGCCGTGCTTGTCCAGCTTCTGCTCAAACAGCTCGAACAAGGTGAAGGCGTCGGCGGTGGCGCCGGCGAAACCGGCGATCACATTGCCTTTGCCCAGGCGGCGGATCTTGCGGGCGTTGGCCTTCATCACCGTGTTGCCGAGGGTGACCTGGCCATCGCCGCCAATCACGACCTGTCCGTTGCGGCGCACCGAAACGATGGTCGTGGCGTGAAAGGATTCCATGGGGGACTCCGTAAAGAGTGAATTCGCCAAAGGTGGGGCCGTAAGGGCGGAATCCAAGCCGCCGCCCGGCCAGCCCTTGTGGGAGCGCACCCTGTGCGCGACGGGATTTTCAGGGGAAACCGGGCCGCGGGCGGCCCGTCGCGCACAGGGTGCGCTCCCACAGGGTGTTCAAGGCTGTCGGCTCACGGCGCCCGTCACTTACGCTTCGCCCGCGGATGTGCCGCGTCATACACCTTGGCCAGATACTGGAAATCCAGGTGTGTATAGATCTGCGTGGTGGCGATATCCGCATGGCCGAGCAGCTCCTGCACGGCGCGCAGGTCGCCGGAGGATTCCAGCATATGGCTGGCGAAGGTGTGGCGCAGCAGATGCGGATGGATGCGTTTGGCCATGCCTTGCTGCAGCGCCAGCGTCTTCAAACGTAGCTGTACGGTACGCGGATTGATGGGCGCACCGCCGCGGCCTTTGAACACGGGCTGCTCGGGAACCACGCCTTCCGCTTCGCCCAACGCACGCAGTGCAGCGACCGCGTGGCGGCCGACCGGCACGATGCGGGTCTTGTTGCCCTTGCCGAGCACGCGCACTTCGCCGGCGTGCATGTCCAGATCGATCCAGCGCAGCCCGGTGAGCTCGGACAGGCGCAGGCCCGAGGAATAGAACAGTTCCAGCATCGCGCGGTCGCGCAGATTCAAAGCGCCTTCGCTCTGCGTTTCCACCAGCGAAGTGGCCTCGTCCACGTCGAGCACCTGCGGCAGCTTGCGGTGCACCTTGGGGCCGCGCACGCCGGCCAGCGGGTCATGCTCGAGCAGACCTTCGCGGGTGAGCTGGCGAAACAGGCTGCGGCAGGAGGACAACAGGCGCTGCAGGCTTTTGGGTGCGAGGCCAGCGCGGTGTTCGCCGGCCACGAAGCCGCGCATGCGGTTGGGCTCGAGCGCGCTGAAGTTGGCGATGCCCTGCGCCTCCATCCAGCGCAGCAGCTTGGCCAGATCGCGGCGATAGCCATCGACCGTATGCACCGATGCCTTGCGTTCTCCCGCGAGTCGCGAAAGCCAGGCGTCGACCTGGGCCTGCGGGTGAGACATAAGTGTTACATGACTTCCTGGGCGCGGCGCAGCGCGGCGGTGACGGTGCCTGCGATCATCTTCAGGAACACCGTGCCCATGCCCGGCTGGAAATGGTCGGCATCACCGCTGCCAATGGCCAGGATGCCGAACTCGCCCAGCGGCATCATCGCGGCGGAGCGGATTTCCGGCGCGTGGTCGCCGAACAGGCGGTACAGGCGTTCGGCCGAGAGGCGGCCGGCGACCGGTTCGTGGTGCGCCATGAAATCGGAAAACTCAGGCACCTGCGAGCGCCCGCCCGGGATATGCACCAGCCAGTCCGCCGGCGGCAGCCCGATCGGGCCGAACAGCATCAGGCGTACCTGGTCGGTCTGAAAATCCTCCGCGAGCCGCGCCACCACGCTGCGGGCCGCCACGGCGGGTGTTCCAGCGCGCAGCACGGCGAGATTGAGCTCGTGCACCCGCTGCATCAGCCGCTCGTTTTCGGCGGCGATGGCGATCAGGCCGGCCAGCTGCTTCTCCAGCTCCGCGTTCTTCTCGCGCAGGCTCTGCAGCTGATAGACCGCCAGCGAGGCGACACGGCCCTGCTCGCGCGGCAGCGTAAGCTGGGCCGCGATATCGGGATAGTCGGTGAGAAACTCCGGATGGTGCCGCAGAAAAGCCGCGACGTCGCCGGCGGAAAGCGTGTCGACAATGGCGGTTTCGGACATGGCTACCTCAGGGGAGTCGATGCGTTGCGGGCCGAGTGTGCGTTGTTCCGCTATCGGCTTTCAACCGACATGGACAGAAAGTCGCGTCAACCCAGCCATTCGCCTTCGAAAACGAACGTAGCCGGCCCGGTCATCCACAGCGTATGCCCCGGCCCCGCCCATTCGATGGTCAGGGTGCCGCCGGGCAGCGTCACCATCACTTTCTCGTCGACTTCGTCGCGCAGGCGAAGCACCGCCATCGCGGCGCAGGCGCCGGTACCGCAGGCGAGCGTCCAGCCGCTGCCGCGTTCATGCACGCGCAGGCGCAACTGGCCCCGATCGACCTGCTGAACGAAGCCAGCGTTGGCGCCTTCTGGGAAACGACTATGCGTGGTCAGCATCGGGCCGACCCGATACAGCGATGGCGCCTGCAAGTCAGGCACCACCACGACCGCATGCGGATTGCCCATCGACAACGCACCGATCTCCAGCACGTCGCCGCCCACTTCGATGGCGTAACGAGCCGCCTGGAGGTCGGCACGGAACGGAATGCGCTCGGGCTCCAGCGTGGGCACGCCCATGTCGACCGTCACCTCGTTCGGGCCACTCAGACGCACCGTCACGGGCCCGGAGGGGCTTTCCAGCCGGATCATGTCGCCGATCGACAACTCACCCGCACGATGCAGCCACGCCGCCACGCAACGCACGCCGTTGCCGCATTGGCCCGACGGCGTGCCGTCCGCATTCCAGATCCCGTAGTAGAACGCACAACTGGGATCGCGCGGCGGCTCGATGCTGATCAGCTGGTCGAAACCCACGCCCATGTGCCGGTCGGCGATGGCGCGGATCTGCTCTTCGTTCAGTGCAAACGCGCGCTGGCGGCAATCGACCATCACAAAGTCGTTGCCGATGCCGTGCATCTTGGAGAACGGAAGCTTCATTACATGAACTTGCCGCCGGTGATCCGGCCGTTGGCGTCGAGTTCGGCGAAATAGCGGCTGTTGTTGCTGCGCATCTCACGCGTGGCGATGGTGCCCGGCAGGACCAGCAGCACATCCGGATACGCGGCCTTGAACTGCTCAGGCGTGGGATGTGCGGCGATAAAGGCGTCGAACGCCGTCATATCAGTGACAAAGCCGTGCACGGGCACAGGCGTCAGTGCCGCCGGAACCACTGCCGGTATGGGCTTGGCTGCCGGCGCGACGGGCGTAGCGGGATGCACGGTGGCCGCGGGCGTAGCCTTGGGCATATAAAGCGGTCCCTTGTTGCCGCATGCGGCGAGCAGGGCAAAAACGGAGCACAGCGAAAGCAGCAGGAGTGATCGGCGCATGTCGGGGTATCCGGCGGGAACCCGGTCAGTATAGGCGAGCCGCCGCTTTTGAAGCGCCGCCGCCCGTGAATGGCGCGTCAGCCGTTATGATGCCGCCGTCGCCGCCGCGAGCGGTTTGAATGCACAGAAGTACAACGATGGATTGGACCGCGCTGCTGCGCCTCCCTTCGACGATCCTGCTGATCCTGGCCGCGGTCGCCCTGCTGTTCACCTTGTTTCAACTGGTGGCCTTGCGCCAGCGCCTTGATGACAGGCAGCGCCTGGCAGCCGCCGGTCGTTCCGTGCTGCTGCTCGTGGGTTTCGCCATCACCCTGATACTGACGGGCATGGGCTTCGCGTTGCGCGGCTATCGCCTGCTCAGCGAAGAGACGCCGGTAGTGGAGATCGACGCACACATCCTTTCACCGCAGCGCTGGTCGCTCATCCTGCATTGGCCTGACGGCGCTTCCCGCCGCGTGGAAGTGGCCGGCGATGCGTGGCGCGTCGAGGCCGTGGTGCTGAAGTGGAAGCTGCCCACGATGCTGGCGGGCGTGCCGCCGCTGTACCGGCTGGATCGGTTGTCGGGACGCTACGACGACCCGAACGATGAAATGCATGGGCCGCGGACCGTGGTCGATTTCCGTGAAGGCGGCAGCTTCGATCTGCTCGATCTGCACAAGCAATATCCGCGCTGGGTGCCGGATGTGGATGTGTTGTTTGGCAGTGGGGTGTTTTTGCCGCTGGTGGATCAAGGGCATTACACGGTGAGTCTGATGCGCACGGGGGCGTTGGTGGCGCGGCCGGATGAGGCGACAGAGCAGCGCATCGCGCAGCCGTTTTGAGGTTGGGGTTTTGGGAATTGAGCGAGGGGGGAATCTCGCTTTGTTGCGTGGAGGCGGAGCCGCCCTCCGGTAGTTGTCGTTTCCAAGCGGCGGAAATTCGCTTGTTGTCCCAGCGCTGGCCGCGTTTTGCTCGTCATCCCGGCGTAGGCTGGAAGCGCTCTTCAACAGCCGAATGGCTGGTCATCCAGAGCCTCAGTGTTTGGTTTTAGCGATACGGCGACCTGGCTCGCCTGCCGCGGGCTTCCGACCTCCTGCCGGAGGCCGGGTCACTTTTCTTTGCTTGCCCACGCACGCGCTTCGAGCGCGCGCGAACGGCGAAGCCGGCCCGAAGGGCGGAGGGCAGGATGCCCGGAGTAAAGAAAAGTAACCAAAAGAAAGGGCCCCCCGGATGGCGCGCCTTCCGGGCCGTTGGCCCTCCAGGTGCGCGGGCGGGTTACGGGGACCCCGGGGGCAAGAGCCGCATCAAGAGCCACGCGACGTCCGACGCTGCTGGGCCGCTCTCTTGTAGGAGCGCACTTGTGCGCGACCAACCGGAGCGATGCACCGCGACGCTGCGGTCGCGCACAAGTGCGCTCCTACAAGGGGGACGCAGGTATGGGGATGGCGGATCAAACTTGCCGGTCGGCTCTTTGTGGGAGCGCACCCTGTGCGCGACAAACCTACGGAGCGATACACCCAGGCGTGGCTGTCGCGCACAGGGTGCGCTCCCACAGACAAGCCAAGCGCCAGGTGCGGCACCAAGTGCGCCATCTGTGAGCCACAGCCGATGCGCAGCGAGGCCCGGCTTTAAGTCCTCAGCGATTCGGGCGCGTTGCGCAGCGCTTGGAAGTATCCCCTGTGTACCCTCGGAGGTCGTCCCACAACGACGCGCCTCGAGCGTTCGGGCTTATCCCAACACGATGCTGCCGGCGTTATCAGGCCATTTTCTTTGGGTTACTTTCGACGCGAAGCTAGTCCCGTGGGATCTTTTGGGCCAGCAAAAGAAAAGTGACTCGAGCGGCGGCAGCCGATCGAAACGCCCGCCGCGTAGGCGGCACGCTGGCCTCAAGGTGACAAGGAAACACCGAAGCTCTTGATGACCAGCCATTCGGCTGTTGAAGAACGTCTCCGGCCTAGCCCCCCTCTTGTGGGGTGCACTGGGACGAGCAACAGAAACCGCGCTCGCCAAAATGACGAGCTACCGCGGCCGCACCAGCATGACACCTGAGATGAAACGTAACGGCGAGCAACCCAGCTCGGCCGAAGGCAATGAACTCGAGCAAACCCTCAGTCCAACACCTTTTCATACCGCCAAGCGTCCGCCCCATCCCCGTAATAGCGCGCATAACGCCCAATGCGCTTGTAGCCGAGTCGCTCATACAACCGCAGCGCGTCTTCGTTGTCCGTGCGCACTTCCAGCCTCAACGCCTTGCGATGACGTCTCAGCGCAAGTTTTTCCGCCGCTTCGAGCAGCGCGGAGCCCACGCCTTTGCCTCGCGCTTCCGCCTTGGTGGCGATGGAATACAAGCGCGCTACCTGGGTCCCCTTGCGGAAGAACACCACGGCCGTGCCCAGAAAGTTGCGGTGGTTGGCGCTGGCCACCAGCACTTGCGCGCTTTCGCTGTCGAGGTGGCGGCGGTATTGGGTCCGGCTGAGGCGATCGGTGGCGAAGCTGCTCTCTTCCAGGGCAACCAGGTCATCCAGATCGGAGAGTTCAGCACGACGCACGCGTACGGCGGCGGTCGCGGGCATGGGGGTCATCAGGGGCGGTCCCGCGGGCGCGATGAAACAAGCCGGGCACTCTAGTCCCCACACTCCCCGGGGGCAACGATGACTTGTGGCGCAGGTCACAACCCGTTCAATCTCGGCACGCTGCCGGCGAAAGATGTGAGCGAAAAGTGCAGGCCTTGCCGTGTAGCGGTGAGCGACGTGGCTACCGGCGGGCGTGCCGCAGTGGCAAAGATGGGACCGGAGCGTGGAACGATGCGGGCAAATCTTGAACCGCCTATGAGCCGGCCTGGCACCCCGCCTTGTGCCGCGCGATCCATGTGCCAAACTGCGCCCCTTGCGCCGTGCCGCCTCGTTCCCCGCGTGACGACACTCCTCGGTTCCATCTGACAGAGGTGTCATGACTCGTCTCGTGCTTGTTGTCGAGAAGGCCTCCGACTGGAGTTCCTACTACCCGTCCGCGGACGTAGTCACGGCGATGGATTACCTGCGCGAACCCGTCGGTGTGGACGACGAGCGCACGCACGTCATCAACATGTGCCGCAGCTACAAATACCTGGGCACCGGGTACTACGTGTCGCTGCTGGCCGAGGCACGCGGGCATCGCGTGATGCCTTCCGTGCGCACGGTAAACGACCTGCGCCGCCGCTCGCTGTACGGCCTGGAGATCGAGGACCTGAGCGCCAAGCTCACCCACTTCCTGCCGGCTGGCGGACGCGACACCACCGACTTCGGGATCCTGGTCTACTTTGGGCAGACCGCCCACCCGGCGCTGCAGGATCTTGCGCGCCAGGTGTTCGAAATGTTCCCGTGCCCACTGCTGCGCATCGAGTTCGAGCGCGACCGCGTGTGGCAGATCAGCGCGATCAAGCCGGTGGGCCTGCACACGCTGGACGATGCCCAGGAAGATGCCTTTGCCGAAGAGCTCGACCGCTTCAGCAAAAAGCTGTGGCGCAAACCCAAGGCGCGCAGGCAGTTCCGCTACGACATCGCCATGCTGGTCGATCCGCACGAGGCAATGCCGCCGTCGAACAAGAAGGCGCTCAAGTCCTTCATCGCCGCCGGCAAGGAACTGGGCATCGAAGTCGATCCGATCGGCAAGAACGATTACCAGCGATTGGCCGAGTACGACGGCCTGTTCATCCGCGAAACCACTGCCAGCGACAACCACACCTACCGCTTCGCCCATCGTGCGGAGAAAGAAAGCATGGTGGTGATGGACGATCCCACCTCGATCCTGCGCTGCACGAACAAAATTTTTCTCAACGACTTGATGGTGTCGCGCAAGCTCGCGGTGCCACGCACTGAAATTCTCTACCGCGACGACGCCAAGGGCCTCAAAGAGCTCTCGGAAAAACTCGGCTATCCGTTGGTGCTTAAAATCCCCGACGGTTCGTTCTCGCGTGGCGTGGTCAAGGTGGAAAACGAGTCCGCGCTCAACAAGGCCAGTGCCGAACTGTTCCAGCACAGTGCGCTGCTGCTGGCGCAGGAGTTTGTCTTCACGGAGTTCGACTGGCGTATCGGCGTACTCAACAACGAGGCGTTGTACGCCTGCAAATACTTCATGTCGCGCGGGCACTGGCAGATCTACAACCACGGCGCCAAGGGCGCATCGAAGACGGGCGACTCGGAAACCATCCCGATCGAGCACGCGCCGGCCGACGTGGTGAAGCTGGCGCTCAAGGCCACCCAGGCGGTGGGCGATGGCTTGTATGGCGTCGACATCAAGCGCGTGGGCAACAAGCCGGTGGTGATCGAGGTGAATGACAACCCGTCGATCGATCACGGCGTGGAAGACGAGCATCTGGGCGAGGCGCTTTATCGCCGCATCATGCAGGAGTTTCTGCGGCGCATGGAACGCAAGCGCGCCGGCGAGACTGACTGAGCACAATGACAACTGTGGGAGCGCACCCTGTGCGCGACTGCGGCGTGGCGATGTGCCGCTCCGTAGGTTTGTCGCGCACAGGGTGCGCTCCCACAGAAAGCTGCAACAGCAGTGGGGTGATACCGGCAGCCCGTCCCTGAGCTGCCGTCACGCGGGCGCGATCCGTCGCGCCGCTCCAGCGAGGTGCCCAGCCATCCCAGGCCGTCGCACGGAGCCCCACGCCACGGCCTTCCTGCCGCGGCATCCACTGCCAAGTGAATTCGTTGTCGCGTCAGTTCCAGATCAGCGCCGACGCCGGGCGGCGGCGCGAGCGAAACCGCAGGCCAAGCAGCTGGCGGGGCAGCGACGGCTCCAGCGCCAGCAGGACCACCAGTGGTGCGCCAATCAGCCAGAACGCAGGCGTCCAGCCCCACGCATCGGTATGCAGCGGGACCAGCGTGGTCAGCAGCAAGGCCGCGCCAGCCAGCAGCCATAGCAGGGCGGCACCAAGCAGGCGTTCGTGATGGGCTGTGCGATTGGTCGGGCGCATGGTCGTGTTCCGTGATCGGTATGGGGCAAAGCCTGCGCGGAGCCGATCTCAAAACCTGCGATGCCCCACCGGACAAGGCCTGCGGCGGGTAAAATGGACGTCCCGGTCCGACCGGGAGCCGCCATTGGCGGCATCGACTTTCATCAGGAGCGCGCATGAGTGCAGGACAGTTCGCGGTGTTTGGCCACCCCATCAGCCATTCGCTGTCGCCGCAGATTCACCAGTCGTTCGCGCGCCAGTTCGGCATTGACCTGGAATACCGCACCATCGACGCCGCGCCGGCAGACTTTGAAGCGACGATGCGCTCGTTCTTCGCCAACGGCGGCCGCGGCGCCAACGTGACCTTGCCGCACAAGACGGCCGCTTACGCGATGGCCCATGAGCGCAGCGTCGCGGCCACGCGCGCCGGCACAGCCAACGTGCTCACGCCGCTGCCCGATGGCCGCATCGCCGCCCACAACACCGACGGCGACGGCATGGTGCGCGACATCGCCGAACGGCACAGCGTGGATCTGCGCGGCCACACCGCCCTGTTGCTCGGCGCCGGCGGCGCGGCGCATGGCGTGGCGTGGGCGCTGCTCGATGCCGGCGTGCACACCCTGACCATCGTCAACCGCACGCCGGACACGGCCGATGCGCTGGCCGATGCCATCGGCGATCCGGCGCGTGCACACACGCGCTACTGGGAGGATCTCGCCGACCTCGGCGCGTTCGACCTGATCATCAACTCGACCTCGGCCGGCGTGCTGGGCAAGTCGCTGGATCTGCCGTTCGCCATCGTCGGCAATCGCGCGCTCTGCTATGACCTTTCCTATGGCGTAGCCGCCACCAGCTTTCTCGCCTGGGCACGCACCGCCGGCGCGCGCTACGCGTTCGATGGCCTGGGCATGCTGATCGAAACCGCTGCCGATACCTTCGAGCTTTGGCATGGCCAGCGTCCCGATACCGACCCGGTCTACGCCGAACTGCGCAAGCAGTACGGGTGAGCGAGTGATCATGCAGCGCCCGGCATCCGCGGCGAACGCGCCCACCTGCCGGGTCGGCTGCGGCGCCTGCTGTATCGCGCCGTCGATTTCTTCGCCGATTCCCGGCATGCCCAACGGCAAGCCCGCCGGCGTGCGTTGCGCGCAACTGAACGACGACAACCGCTGCGCCATCTTCGGTCGGCCAGAGCGCCCCGCAGTGTGTTCGGGCCTGCGGCCAGAAGCGTCGATGTGCGGCGCTTCGCGCGACCACGCGTTGGCTTATCTGGCCGCGCTTGAGGCTGCGACGCGCGTCAACTGACGCCGTCTTCATCTCGCTGAAGCGGCGCAAGAACTTACATGCGCAGACTGTGGACGCCTAGACGTCTGGGGTGGCTGGACCGTGCTAGTTTGCGCGACTCAGGGGGCACATCACGGGGAGAACGTCATGGTGCCTGAGGGACTGGTCCGCCTTGGGGCGGCTGCTGCGCTGGCGGCAACGCTGGCGCTGGGATTCACCGCGCAAGCCGCCGCCGATCCGGTGGTGGGTTCAAGCAATGTGGCCACCGCCGATCCGACCGTGCCACGGCCGCCAGGCCAGCCCTGTGTGGTGACGCTGTTCAGCAATGTCGCCTTCGATGATTTCAACGCCCGCCCCTATAGCTATGCGCCGCCGACCTCGTGCCCCGGCGCATGGTCGAAGGTAGTGCTGGAGGCGGACTTCTCGGTCACAGCCGGCCGCCAGTACGACCGCACCGCAACGCTCTGGCTGGGCGGCGTGAACCTCTACTTCGGCACCACCCAGGAACCGTCGGCCACGGTGTCGCCCGCATGGCATGTGGAGCGCGACCTCACCGACTACGCCGCCCTGCTGCGCAACGCGGGACAAGGGCAGGCCATCATCGGCAACCTGGTGAACGACACTTACACCGGCGTGATCCATGGCACGGCGCGCCTGCTGTTCTATCCGGCGTCGGTACGCGCCCCCGCGGCGGAGGTGCCCGACGCGGTGTATCCGCTGGGCAGCGATCCGGTGGGCAGCACGGCGACGCTCAACACCTCGACCGACAAGCTGGCGCGCACGCTGACTTTGCCGACCAATGTCGAGCGCGCGTATCTGGACGTGTTCACCCAGAGCCAGAGCGGCGACGAGTTCTGGTACACCTGCGTGCCCGACGCGTATGCCTCGGAAACCAACGAATGCGGCGGCGGCAATTTCCGCGAGGCACAGATCAGCATCGACGGCCAGGCGGCCGGCGTGGCGCCGGTCTATCCGTGGGTCTATACCGGTGGCATCGATCCTTACCTCTGGCGCCCCACGCCGGGCGTGCAGACGTTGAACTTCCTGCCTTATCGCGTCGACCTCACGCCGTTCGCCGGCCAGCTGAGCGACGGCAAGCCGCATGAAGTGGCCGTGCAGGTGGCTGGCGCCAACAGCTACTTTGCCGCAACGGCGACACTGCTGGTGTATCGCGATGCGCACGCCAAACAAGTGACCGGCAAGATCACCCGCAACACGCTGGTCGGCCAGCCGGCGACGCCGACGATCGCAAGCACGCTCGCCACTGCGAGCAATGGCGACCTCAGCGGCAGCATCACCACCAAGCTCGACCGCCACTTTGTGATCGAAGGCTATGCGAACACCTCGCACGGACGCGTCACCAGCACGGTGACGCAGAACACCGGCTTCGACGACACGCAAACCTTCGCCATCAACAGCACGGTCTATCGCCAGCAGACCGCGCAGCGCACCTGGTCCGACAGCAGCAGCCAGAGCCGCCTGGGCAACTTCCTGACGGCGGAGCGACAGGCGCATTTCAACTATCCCTTCTCGCTCGACTACAACCAGCAGCTGGCGAGCGATGGCAGCACCAGCGCGGCCTCGACCGTGCACCAGGGCTATCGCCAGCGCGATGAGCTGCGCCTGCTCGGCCTCACCCTCTATGGCGCCGATGTCGACAATACGGTGGATACCCAGGACACCCTGGTGTTCGATGCCGGCGGCAACCTGAGCAGCCATAGCGGTCAACAGAGTTCGCAGTCGTTCGCCTTCCACGACACGCTGGGCAGCTGCTACCGTGCATCGCTCACCACCCAGGCTGGCGTCGTGGCGAGCACCAACGCGGGCAAGGGCTGCCCCGATGGCAGCAACCGCGTATCGTGGTTTGCCCATCCGGATGGTTCGCCGGACAGCAGCCTGCTGCCGGGGCATTGATGAAGGACGGCGCAGTTCATACGGTCTGACCGACACGGCCAAGGTGTGAACTGCGTCACGTCCGCTGATGCGGGGCAACATCACCGCAACATGACGCCTCTAAGCTTGCGCGCCCAGCTGGCGCGCCGGCTTCCTTCATCCATGTGTGGCCCATGTCCCCCGCTTCGTCGAGTCGTCGTGCCCAAGGTGTAGCCCGCTACAGCCTGTTGATCCTCATCGTGCTCATCGCGGCGGCAGGAGGCGTCATCTATTGGCAGATCAAGCACGGCGACGACGCTGATCAGCCATCGCCGCAGCAGGTGGTGGCCGCCGCCGGCCCGGTGATCCGCGCAGGCATCGGCACGGATGAGTTGCTGCAGCACGCACGCGATGCCATCGCGGCCCAGCGCTTGCTGGCGCCCGCCGGAAGCAATGCTTTCGAGCTTTATCTGGCCGTGCTCAAGCGCGAACCGGGTAATCGCGTGGCGCAGGATGCGTTGCGGGAAATCTTTCCGTTTGCCGCGCATGCGGCCGAACAGACCATCGATGCAGGCGACGATGCCGAGGCCCAGCGGCAGATCGAACTGCTGGCGCGCGCCGATCCGCGGAACTACACGCTCACTCTGTTGCAGGCCAAGTTGCAGGCGCAACGCACGGCGGCTGCGCAGCAGGCGGCCCAGCAAGCTCAGCTGGCCCAGCAATCCAATCGCCGCGAGCCGTCGCCGGCCGCCACTATCAAGACACCGACGGCAGCTCCTCTGGCGCCGAGCGTCACTGCCGCACCTGCGCCCGCGCCGACCACCGCGCCGCCATCGGTGGCGCCGGCCAAACCCGGCAATGCGATGACACCCGGCGAACGGGCGATTGCACAGTTGAATGTCGAATCGACCACGGTGGAGGCTGCGCCGAAGTCAGCCATGCGCGCCCGCGCGCCGGCACCCGTACCCGCTGCCGCGGTGGCCGATGCAAACGGCACCAGCGCGCCCGTGCTTACCCATCGCGTGGAACCGGCTTATCCGCCGGATGCCAAGCGCACGCGTCGCCAGGGTTGGGTCGATGTCACCTTCACCGTGGAACCGGATGGCTCGGTGATCGGCGCCACCGTGGCCGATGCCGATCCCAAGTACGTGTTCGACCGCGCGGCACTCGGTGCGGTGTCGCGCTGGCAGTTCACACCGGGGACCCAGGACGGCAAACCGGTGGCGTTGCAGATGCGTCAGCGCATCGAGTTCCGTCTGTAATGCGAGTACGCAGGGACGAGAGCGCATAATCGGCACGGCCCCTCACGGAGTGTCGTCATGCCGCGTCTGATCGCCCCTGCCGTTCTTGCGCTCGCGCTGGTCCTGGGCGCGTGCCAGGCTTCGACGCCTGCCATGCCTGCGCCCGTGCATGGTTATGTCACCGACATGAAGGCATTCGATGCTTTCATCGCCACCCATCCCACGCCGCAGCAGTTTCGCGCGGCGTATCCGGATGTGCAGCTGGTACTGCCAGGCACCATCACCACCTTGGAATACCGCAGCAACTACAGCCGCTACTACGCCGAGCTGGACAAGGATGGCCGCATCACCGGCGGTCATTTCAGCTAGGCGCTTGGCCGTGCGGACGTCCATACGCGTGGTGAGTCTGGTGAGTCACATCGCTGACATGATGTATCGATAATGTGACACAGTTCCGCCGGGACGCCTGAAGGCAGGCGCGCCTGTGCGCGGGTTTCATCGATGCAACGGTGCCATGTCTCGTCTCGCTACCCTCGCGCCACGCCAGCGCGTGATCGTCGCCATATCCTTGATCGCGCTTGCCGTTGTGGGCGGCGGTATCTATCTGTGGCCGAAAGCCGGCTCGGCTTCAGGCGCCAACACGGCCGCCGCCACTGACGGTTCGGCTTCGGGCAAGGACGATAGCGGCGTGGGCATCCTGCTCGACCTGGCCAAGACGGCCGTCAGCGAGAAGCGTCTGGTCGCGCCTGCCGGCAGCAACGCCTATGAGTTCTACCTCAGCGTGCTGCAGCTCGATCCGCAAAACAAAGTGGCGCTCGACGAGCTGCACGAGGCTTTCCCGACCGCATCGGCTGACGTGGAACGCGCCATCAACAACAACAACCTCGACGACGCCCAGCGCGAACTCTCGCTGCTGCGCGAGTTCGACAGCACCAACTACATCCTTTCGCTGTTGGGCGGCAAACTCGACGCCCAGCGCCAGATCCAGATCCGCCAGGACGAAGCGCGCGCTGCAGCGATGCAGGCGCAGCAGCAGTCGGCTAGCAATGGGTCGATGTTGTAAATCGCCTCATCGCAACAACGGCCCCGCCTTTTGAAGCAGCAGCTCGACCAGTTCGGGCTGCATGAAGTCGTAGCGATCGGGGATATCCAGGCACACCACTCGCTTGCCACGCAGATGCGCCGCGTGACGCGATTGCAGCCTGCGGCGGTGCGATTGCTCCATCACCACGATGAGTTCTGCCCATTGGAGTTGATCGGCAGAGAGCGGCGTTTCCGCATCGCTCGCGAGCCCCGCCGAATCGACTTCCAGATCCGGCCAAGCGCCAAACACCGCAGCCGCAGTCGGACTACGCAGCCGATGCCGGCTGCACAGGAACAGCACGCGACGCGACGCCGTCATTGCGCGGCCAGGTAATCGTCTTTCATGCGCACATAGTGATCCGCCGAGTAGTGCAGCTGCTCGATCTGCTGATCACTGAGCACGCGCACTTTACGGGCCGGATTGCCCACCCACAGCTCACCCTCACCCACCACCTTGCCCGGCGGAATCACCGTGCCCGCTCCCACGAAGCCGTGCTTCTTCACCACCGCGCCGTCTAGCACCGTGGCGTGCATGCCGATCAGGCAGTAGTCCTCGATGGTGCAGGCATGAATGACCGCGCCATGGCCAATGGTGACGCCTTCGCCGATGATCGTGGGCACGCCGCCAGGCGAGTACGGGCCGTCGTGGGTGACGTGCACCACCGCGCCATCCTGCACGTTGGTGCGCGCGCCGATGCGGATGAAGTTAACGTCGCCGCGCAATACGGCGCCGGGCCAGATCGACACGTCATCGAATAATTCGACCGCGCCAATGATCGTGGAAGCGGGGTCGACGTAAACGCGCTGATGCAGGGTGGGCCAGATGCCCTTGTATTTGCGTAGAGGATCCATCGTTCTATGGTACCGCGCAGTGCCCTGTGGGAGCGCACCCTGTGCGCGACTGGGCGCAGCGGTGCGCGGCCAACATGCCTACCTGCTCGTCGCCAGCAGTGACCCTGAGGTAAGTCTTGTCGCGCACAGGGTGCGCTCCCACAAGGTGTTCTCCCAGCAGGTGTGCGCTACGACTGCTCTTCCAGCATCTTCCTTGTGTACTGATACCCCGCCTCCATCGCCCGCTCCCAATCTTTCCAGTCGAGCATGCCGATGTGTTCCAGCGGCGGCGTCAGCAGCAGGTCGGCGCGGTCGCGGCGGTGCTCGCTGGGGCCTTCGCTGTTGACCATGGCCGCGCGCACCAGGGTGGAAACCAGGCCCGGACGCTGGATTTCCTGCCGGCCCAGCAACAGCTGCCACCACGGCGGCGTGGCAAATTCCTCGGCCGTGGTGAGCAGGGAGATTTCCGCGCGGATATCGATCGCGGTGATGTGGGACAGGCCGTCCTCCGCCATCACGTCGGTGGGCAGGTTGTCGACCAGGGCGCCGTCCACGTACACACGGCCCTGTTGCAACACCGGCGGCAGCACACCGGGAATCGCGCTGGACGCGCGCAGCCAGAGCCACAGCGGCCCTTCGCGATGGACCGTCATGCCTCCGCCGGAAAGGCAGGTGGACACGCAGAAAAACGGCAGCGCCAGGTCTTCGATATCGAGTGCGCCGAAAGCGCGGCGCAGCATCAGGGCGGCGCGGCGACCGCGCGTGAGCGCCACGATGGGCACGGTCCAATCGGACAGTGGACGTCCTTGCACGAACGCACGGCGCAAAGTCTCGATGGTCGCGTCCAGTTCCCAGCCGGCGGCTACGCTGGCGCCGATGATCGCGCCGATACTGGTACCGCCCACGGCATCGAACGTATGTCCCGCTTCGTACAGTGCCCGCAGCGCGCCTAGGTGCGCCACCCCGCGCGCGCCGCCACCGGCTAGCACCAGCCCCCGCGCGTTGCCGCTGATCACGCGCGCCAGTCGCGCCAGGTCGGCGCCACCGCCGACATGGTGATGCTGGATGTCGCCGCTGAACTCCGCGCGCCAGCGTTGCGCCGCACCCAGCGCCGGCTGGCGGCCCGGATGCAGCAAAATCAGGTGCCGTGGACGATGCCCAGTCCGCGACGGGTCCATCGGCGCGGCCTCCGGCCACGGACGCGCGGGCTGCGCAGCCAGGGTGGGTAGCAGCAGCACGTCGGCCTGACGCAGGCAGCGCTGGCGCCACAAAGGATCCCCGACACTATCCAGATAGATCACGAAACGAGCCTGCGCTTCGCGCTCGGCAAACCAGTCGCTGCCGCGTCCGGCGCCGTGTTCGGCGTCGATCACCACGCAGCTGCCCCAGCGTTCCAGTTCCATCGCCAGCTGCATGGCCAGCGAGCGGGCAGGGACCTCGGCACTCGCCGGCAACAAGGCAAAGGTGCGTGCATTGCCGGGGCTTTCGTCGCCACGCATCCGTTCCTGCAGTCGGCCGATGGCCACCCGCGCCACACCCAGCATGGCCTGCGGATGGCGTTGGATCAGCGCCTCGTAGGCGGCAAGGTCCAGGCGCAGCAGCTCGCTGTCGCGCAGCGCCCTCGCCGTATGGTGCCGCCCCTCGCCGGTGATCAGCGCGATCTCTCCAATGCTGTCGCCCGCTGCCACCAGGCGTACCCGTTCGGTGGGCCCGTCAAACACGCCCAGGCTGCCACGCACGACGAAATAGAGCGCGTCGGCCGGATCGCCCTGTTTGAACAAGGTGCGACCGCCCGGCAGGGAAAACCATTGGAGTTCAGGGAGCAGCGCAGCCAGCGCCTCCTCCCCCAGGTGCCCGAACACATCGCTTCGACGCAGGAGGGCGGAAAAATCGGGCTTGGACATGGCGCGGCATGGTACGGGCCCGGATGTGACAAATCGTGACGATGGGGAACGGCGGCGGCTTGATTTCGCCCACCCGGGTCGCCACGCTGACGGCAGTCCGCAGACCCGCCATCGGCAGGCCGGGCGTTCAGGAGACACCATGGAAAACACCAATCCGCTGCTGGCCGACGACGCACTGCCGGCGTTTTCGCAGATCCGCCCCGAGCATGTCACGCCTGCCATCGATACCTTGCTGGCCGAATACCGCGCCGGCATCGAAGCGCTGACCGGCGCCAACGCGCCGCACGATTTCGACAGCGTCATGCTCACCCAGGAGCGACTGGAGCAGCGCCTGGCGCGCGCCTGGGCGCCGGTGGGCCACCTGCATTCCGTGGCGGACAGCGAAGCATTGCGCGAAGTGTATGGACCGGCAGAGGAAAGGCTCACCGACCACGCCATCGAAGTGGGCCAGAACCGTGAGCTCTACCAGGCGGTGCAGGCACTGGCCGATGCGCCGGACTTCCCCCGCCTGTCGCGCCCGCAACGCGCGCTGGTGGAACATGCGCTGCGCGATTTCCGTCTGTCCGGCGTGGCGCTGGAAGAACCCGCACGCTCCCGCTATCGCGAGATCGGCGTCGAGCTGAGTCGCCTCTCCACTGAATTCTCCAACGCCGTGCTCGACGCCACCGATGCCTGGCACGAACACATCACCGACGAACGCGACTTGGCCGGCATCCCCGACTCCGGCCGCGCCGTGCTGCGCCAGTACGCCAAGGAGCAGAACCTCGACGGCTATCTGGTCACGCTCAAGCAGCCCAGTGTCCAGGCCGTGCTCACCTACGCGGACAACCGCGGCCTGCGCGAACGCGTGTACTGGGCCTACCAGACGCGTGCGTCCGACCAGGGCCCGCAGGCCGGCAAGTTCGACAACAGCGGCCGCATCGATCGCATCATGGCGCTGCGCTATGAAGCGGCGCAGCTGCTCGGCTTCGCCAATGCCGCCGAGGAATCACTCGCCACCAAGATGGCCGCTTCGCCCACCGAGGTGATGGAGTTCCTGCGTGACCTCGCCAACCGCGCCAAGCCGGTCGCGCGCAACGAACTCAACGGCCTGCGCGAGTTCGCCACCAACGAACTGAAGCTCGACAACCTCGAATCCTGGGACGTCGGCTACGCCTCGGAGAAACTGCGCCAGCAGCAGTACGACCTCGACGAAGAGCAGCTCAAGCCCTACTTCCCGCTGCCTTCCGTGATCGAAGGCCTGTTCGGCCTCACCCAGCGTTTGTATGGGATCACGCTGAGCGTTCGCGAAGATGTCGATGTGTGGCATCCGGACGTGCGCTACTACGACGTGCGCGATGCCGATGGCCGGGTGTTTGCCGGTGCCTACGTCGATCTCTACGCTCGCACCGGCAAACGCGGCGGCGCGTGGATGGACGTCTGCCGCGCGCGCTTCCGCGACGGTGACAATGAGCAGCTGCCGGTGGCCTTCCTCACCTGCAATTTCGCGCCCCCCACCGAAGGCCGCCCTGCGCTGCTCACGCATGACGATGTGCTCACCCTGTTCCACGAATTCGGCCACGGCCTGCATCACCTGCTGACCGAAATCGCGCTGCCGTCCATCGGCGGCATCGACGGCGTCGAATGGGATGCGGTGGAACTGCCCAGCCAGTTCATGGAGAACTTCGGCTGGAACCGCGAAGCGCTCGATCTGTTCGCGCGCCACTACGAAACCGGCGAACGCCTGCCGGACGAATTGTTCCAGCGCATGCTGGCGGCTCGCCACTTCCACGCCGGCCTGTTCCTGGTGCGCCAGCTCGAGTTCGCCATGTTCGATTTCCGCCTGCACCTGGAATACAACCCGAACCAGGGCGCACGCACGCTGGAAGTGCTGGAAGAGGTGCGTCACGACGTGGCCGTACTGCATCCGCCGGCCTGGCAGCGTTTCCCGCATGCCTTCTCGCACATCTTTGCGGGCGGCTACGCCGCCGGTTACTACAGTTACCTGTGGGCCGAGCTGCTCAGCGCCGATGCCTTCGGTGAGTTCGAGGAACACGGCGTCATCGACCGCGCCACCGGCGACCGCTTCCGCCAGGAGATACTCGCGGTGGGCGCCAGCCGCCCGGCGATCGAGAGTTTCATCGCATTTCGCGGCCGTGCACCCGAGCCCGAGGCGTTGTTGAAGAGTCACGGTCTGGCTTGATGCATGCCGCCGCCCGCGAGGGCGGCGGCGTCTCTCCAGTCATCGCTTACAATGCCCCCATGAAAATCGCCTCATGGAACGTGAACTCGCTGAAGGTGCGCATTCCGCACCTCACGCAGTGGCTGGCCGATGCGCAACCGGATGTGGTCGCGCTGCAGGAAACCAAACTGGAGGACCACAAGTTCCCGGTGGATGAATTGGCCGCGGCCGGTTACCGCGCGGTGTTTTCCGGCCAGAAGACTTACAACGGCGTGGCCTTGTTGGCGAAGGCCGACCTCAAGGGCGACTTTGAGGACGTGGTCACCGATATCCCGAACCTCGACGACCCGCAGCGGCGCATTCTTGCGGCGACCATCGGCGGCGTGCGCGTGGTGGATCTGTACGTGGTCAACGGCAAGGCCGTGGGCGATGAAAAATACGCCTACAAGCTCGACTGGCTGGCCAAGATGCGCGAGTTCCTGGCGCGGGAAATCGAACGTCACCCGAACCTGGTGGTGCTGGGCGATTTCAATATCGCGCCGGACGATCGCGACGTGTACGACCCGGTCGCCTGGGGCGAAGACATCCTGTGTTCGCCGCCCGAGCGCGAGGCGCTCAAGCGCATCACCGAACTGGGCCTGCACGACAGCTTCCGCTTGTTCGAGCCGGCCGGTGAACACTTCAGTTGGTGGGACTACCGTCAGGCAGCCTTCCGGCGCAACATGGGCCTGCGCATCGACCTGATCCTGATCGGCGACGCCCTCAAATCCGCGGCAAAAACGGCCACCATCGACCGCACGCCGCGAACCTGGGAACGCCCCTCCGATCACACGCCGGTAACGGTTGAGCTGGATATCTGAAGTAACACAGCATCACAAACAGGCAACGGATGAATACACCCAAGACCGAGTGGCCCAGTTCGCTAGGCGACGACGAACTCGACGAGCTGGACCAATACCTGCGCGGCCATGTCGGCGAGGACGACCTGCTGCTCGATGGCGTGCATGGCCTGCTCTCCGCGCTGGCGGTGGGCCCGACGCTGGTATTGCCCGAAGAGTGGCTGCCCGAAGTACTGCACGAACCCTTCACCGACGAAAACGAAGGCAATCGCGTGCTGGCGCTGCTGGCCAAGCTCAACGATTCGATCACCGCCGAACTCGAGGTCGAAGCCTATGAGCCCATCCTCGGTGAAGTGGATACCGAAACCGGCCCGGTGCTTTCCGCTGCCGGCTGGTGCGAGGGTTTCAGCCGCGGCATCGACCTGCGCGCGGGGCTATGGGAAAAGCGCCTGGCGGACGATCCGCAGCTGATGGAAATGCTCGGTCCGGTGATGGCGCTGGCGGTGGACGAGGGCATCCTCAACGCCGACGCGGAATTCGAAAAGCTCAGCGACGATGAATACGACGAGTGCCTGTCGCAGGTGCCCGCCGTGCTCGGTGCGGTGAATCATTACTGGAACGAGCATCCGGTGAGCGAGGCGGAAGTCGAAGCCGCCGTGCGCCCGGTCGAGGAAAAGGAACCGTCGTCGGTGCCGCCGCGTCAGCGCAGCGGGCATTGGGTGCATTGAGCGAGGGGCTGGCCCCTCGCCGCTCTCGAAGGAAACAATCCGTTCCACCCACGCGTCTTGGGCTTGAGCCGCCGCAGCGCCATCATGTTGGCAGTCCACTTTCTGGAGACAGCCATGACTGAGCGCAGCATTGTTCGCCGCATCCGCGGCATCGACACCTCCGACGGCGCGGGTGTGAAGCTCAAGCGCGTCATCGGCCAGCCCGGCCTGGACATGCTCGACCCGTTCCTGTTGCTGGACGAGTTTCGTTCCGACCAGGCGGGCGATTACATCGCCGGTTTTCCCGAGCATCCGCATCGCGGCTTTGAAACCGTGACCTATATGCTCGCCGGGCACATGAAGCACCACGACAACCACGGCAACAGCGGCGATCTGGTGCCGGGCAGCGTGCAGTGGATGACCGCCGGCCGCGGCATCCTGCATTCGGAAATGCCCGAGCAGGAAGATGGCCTGATGTGGGGTTTCCAGCTGTGGGTGAACCTGCCCGCGAAGGACAAGCTGATCGCGCCGCGCTACCAGGACATCGGACCGGAGCGCATCCCGGTCGCGCGCCCGGCGGAAGGCGTCGAAGTGAAAGTGATCGCCGGTGAGTTTGGCGGCGTGACCGGCCCGGTGGCGGAAATCGTTACGCAGCCGATCTATCTGGATATCGCCGTGCAGCCCGGTGCGTCGGTGACCATACCGCTGCCCGAAGGCCACGCCGGCTTTGCCTATGTGTTCGATGGCAAGGACGCCGACGTTGCCGGCCAGCCACTCGCCCGCAGCGAATTGGCAGTGTTGTCGCGCGATGGCGAACTGCGCATCGCCGGTCGCGATACGGCGGCACGCGTCCTGCTGGTGGCGGGCCATCCGCTCAATGAAGCGGTGACCCGCTACGGGCCGTTCGTGATGAATACGCCCGAGGAAATCCATCAGGCCATCGCCGACTTTCGCGCCGGGAAGTTCTGACGAGCTGGCGTTTCCCAAAGACCTCGCCCAACAGCCACCCCGGTACGCCGGGGTGGCTTTTTTTCTGGGCGCAAGCGGCGAGCGAGCCGGCGTCCCATAGCCGACCCTAAAGCCCGCGTGTCGGCCGCCGTTAACGATTTGTAAGGGAAATCCTGACCTCGCTCAGCCGGTTGGCAAGATCAATGCATGTCCACGGTGCCTGCCAGCAAGTTCTCAAAATCAGCAACTTAGCTCGAAAGTTGGGTTGTAAGCGGGCGCAGGAATGTCGTTAAATAAGGATTAATCTAAACGGGTGCAAGTAGCTGTACTATCAACTTACAGTTCTTGCTAAGAAAACACACATAACTCGCTGTATTTTATTATGAATGCCCTGATTACACTCGTTGTCCTGGCCTTGATCGCGACTTTCGTCGCCGCGATCAAGCGCGTGCCGGCCGACCAGGTGCATAGCCTCTACCGACGAGGCAAGCCGTACCGCCTGCTGCAGCCAGGTACCCATATGTCACTCCCGCTGATCGACCGCGTGGAGCACCGCATCGACCTCAGCGGCCAGGTGCTGCGTTTCGAAGAGCTGCTGGCCGACGCCCACGACGTGCGTGGCACGGTGTACTGGCAGGTGCTGGAGCCGGAACGGGCCGACGCAGTGATCGATCATGCCGACCAGCTGATCCGTGGCGGCGCCCTGGCGGCGCTGCGCGACGAGCCGGAGGCGTTCAGCGCCGATCGCCGCGACCTGGGCTCGCGCCTCAAGCAGAGCATGAACGGCGCCCTGCGCGAGCGCGGCATGATGGTCACGCGGGTGGAGCTGGAATTCGCCTGATCCGGTGTGCTGCCGGACAGGCCTGGCGAAGGTGGCCTCAGAGCACCCGCCACAGGGGAGACCCTTGAAGCCCGCTACGGCGGGCTTTTCTTTGTCCTTCGTTTCCCCTCCTGTGGGAGCGCACCCTGTGCGCGACAAGCCACGCTTGGGTGTACCGCTCCGTGGGTTTGTCGCGCACAGGGTGCGCTCCCACAACTGGCGTCCCGTCGTACACACCCGGATACTTGCGTGCCCCGTTCCTGCAAGGCCCTTCCATGACCTCTCGCCAAGTCCTGCAAACCCGGCTGGAAAGCGGCATCGCCGCGCTTGGCGTGAGCTTGCCGGCGGGCGCCGTGGAGCGTCTGCTCGATTACCAGGCCCTGCTGGCGCGCTGGAATGCCACCTACAACCTCACCGCCATCCGCGATCCGCTGGAGATGGTCAGTCGCCATCTGGTCGATTCGCTGGCGATCCTGCCCTATGTGCAGGGCCAGACGCTGGCCGATCTGGGCACCGGCCCCGGCCTGCCCGGCATTCCGCTGGCGATCGCGCGCCCGGAGCTGCAGGTGCTGCTGGTGGATTCCAACGGCAAGAAGGTCCGCTTCCTGCGCGAGGCCATTCGCTCACTGAAGCTTGAGAACGTGCGTGCGGTGCAATCGCGCGTGGAAGAAGTGGAAGGCCAGTTCGATTGCATCACCGCCCGCGCCTTCGCCAGCCTGGAGGACATGCTGGCCTGGGGTGGTCACCTTTTGACCAAGGACGGCATCTGGCTTGCCATGAAGGGCAGGCATCCGGATGAGGAACTGCCTGGCGTACCCGCTGGTTTCGAGGTTCGCGCCATCCATACGCTCGCCGTGCCTGATGTGGGTGGCGAGCGGCACCTTGTGGTACTAGGCCGCACCGCTGGCTGAGCAGGCTGCTAATCTAGCCCCCTTTTCACTCGTTCACGGTATCGACGACACCATGGCCCGCATCATCGCTGTCGCCAACCAGAAAGGTGGTGTCGGCAAGACCACCACCGCCGTCAATCTCGCCGCCGCGCTGGCTGCCGCCAAGCGCAAGGTGCTCTTGGTCGATCTCGATCCGCAGGGCAACGCGACCATGGCGTCGGGCGTGGACAAGCGCGTGGCCAAGCCCAACGGCTGCGAGGTGCTGCTGGACGAGGCGCCGATCGAGCAGGCCATCGTCAAGACCGAAGCGCATTACGACCTGCTGCCCGGCAACGGCGACCTCACCGCCGCCGAGCTGAAGCTGATGGACGCGATTGCGCGCGAAAGCCGCCTCAAGGACGCGCTGTCGAAGATCGCCGATCGCTACGACATCGTGCTGATCGACTGCCCGCCCTCGCTGCACCTGCTGACGCTCAATGCGCTGACGGCAGCGACGGGTCTGTTGATTCCAGTGCAGTGCGAATACTTCGCGCTGGAAGGTCTATCCAGCCTGCTCGATACGGTGAAGGCCGTGCGCCAACGCCTCAATCCCGCGCTGGAAATCGAAGGCCTGCTGCGCACCATGTACGACGTGCGCAACAACCTCGGCAACGAAGTGTCAGCGCAGCTGACCACGCATTTCGGCGACAAGGTGCTGCGCTCGATCATTCCGCGCAACGTGCGCCTGGCCGAGGCGCCCAGCCATGGCCAGCCGATCCATCTGTATGACCGCAGCTCGCGCGGCGCCATTGCCTATATCGGCCTGGCCGGCGAGATGATCCGCCGCGATCGCAACCAGCAGGCGGCAGCGCTCGATCACGCCAACGACGTGGTCACGCCGACGCTGCACGAGAGTGACGAGACGCTCGACGACATCGTCGACATCCATCAGGAGTAAGCATGTCCGCTGCGAAAAAACGAGGCCTGGGACGCGGGCTCGATGTGCTGCTCGGCGGCAATGACGAACCCGGCAAGCCCCCGGTGCTTGAGCAGGAAGGCGAATTGCGCCACCTGCCGATCCAGCAGATCCAGCCCGGCAAGTACCAGCCGCGTCGCCATTGGAACGACGAGGCGCTGGACGAACTGGCGGCCTCGATTCGCGCGCAGGGACTGATCCAGCCGGTGGTGGTTCGCGCCATCGGCAAGAACCAGTACGAGCTGATCGCCGGCGAACGCCGCTGGCGTGCCGCGCAGCGCGCGCAGCTGTCGGAACTGCCGGCGCTGGTGAAGGACGTGCCGGAAGTGGCCGTGCCGGCCATGGCTCTGATCGAAAACATCCAGCGCCAGGACCTCACGCCGCTCGAAGAAGCCGACGCGCTCAAGCGCCTGATCGACGACTTCGCGCTCACCCACCAGCAAGCTGCCGATGCCGTCGGTCGCTCGCGTGCATCCGTTTCCAACTTGCTGCGCATGACTGAGCTGCCAGCCTCCATCAAGCGCCTGCTCGATGAAGGCAAGCTGGAAATGGGCCACGCCCGCTGCCTGATCACCCTGCCCGAAAGCATGGCCGAAGGTCTCGCCCTGGAAGCCTCCCGCCACGGCTGGAGCGTGCGCGAGCTGGAAGAAGCCGCGCGTCGCGCGCAGACGGCGCCCAAGGGCAAGGCCAAGCACACGCCGTCGCGCGATCCGAATGTCGACGCGCTGGAACGCGAACTGGGCGAGCGCTTTGCCACTCGCGTGGAGTTGGCGCAGGGGCGCGGAGGCAAGGGCAAGTTGGTGATCCACTATCACAGCAACGATGAGCTGGATGGGATTCTGGGGAAGATTCGCTGAGGCGAATGGCTTCGTCTTTCTGCTCGTCATCGAGCCCGTCGCGTCATGCGAGGACCCGGGCGCCAAGAGCCACAAAACGCCCGGCCTAGCCGGGCGTCCTTTTTTGTAGGAGCGCACTTGTGCGCGACCAGCCGACGGAGCGTTAGCGCTGCGGTCTCGCACAAGTGCGCTCCTACAAGGGGATGCACGCCGGTGGGGGCGGTCAGAGTTGCCGGCCCGCTCTTTGTGGGAGCGCACCCTGTGCGCGACAAGCCGACGGAGCGGTACACCCAAGCGCGGCAGTCGCGCACAGGGTGCGCTCCCACAGACAAGCCGGCACGGCGGCGGAGGCTCCGCCTTAAGTGCGGCGATCAGCATTCATCCGAGGCTCGGTCGAGTGCCGGAAGGCCCCCGAGCCGCCCCGCCGCCTGACGCCAGCCCCTCCACCCACTAGAATAGCCCCCTGGCGCCCCTGCGCCCCCTGTTAAAGACCAAGGCCCTCCCCATGCCACAGCTGTCCGTCGTCGTGCCGGTGTTCAACGAGCGCGACAATATTCCGCCGCTGCTCGCCGAAATCGCCGCTGCCCTGCGCGGCAAGGTGGACTTCGAGGTCGTCTATGTGGACGACGATTCCAGCGACGACAGCGTGGCCGTGCTGGCGGCGGAGAAGGCGAAGTATCCGGAGTTGCGCATCGTGCGCCACCTCACCCGCAGCGGTCAGAGCACGGCGGTGTGGAATGGCGTGCGCGCGGCGCGTTCGCCGTGGATCGCCACCCTGGACGGTGATGGCCAGAACGATCCGGCCGATATTCCCAAGCTGCTCGCCCAGCGCGAACAGAGTGGCCCGGACGTGCGCCTGTTTGCTGGTTGGCGCACCACGCGCCGGGACAGCTTCAACAAGCGCATCTCGTCCAAGATCGCCAACGCGGTGCGTTCGCGCATGCTGCGCGATTCGACGCCCGACACCGGTTGCGGCCTGAAGCTGTTCGACCGCGACGTGTTCATGCGCCTGCCCTACTTCGACCACATGCACCGCTATCTGCCGGCGCTGGTGAAGCGTGCGGGCTTCCAGAGCACCAGCGTGCCGGTGGGTCATCGCCCGCGCACGGCGGGTACCTCCAAGTACGGCATGCTCGATCGCCTGTGGGTAGGCATCGCCGACCTGCGTGGCGTGGCCTGGCTGATGCGCCGTGGCAAGGTCACCCAGGTCGAAGAGATCTGAGTTAGCGACTGACTTACCTGTGTGTGGGAGCGCACCCTGTGCGCGACAGGCCCACATGTTGGACTGCGCTGCCGATGATCGCGGTGCCATCCGGCACCGCGTTCGCGCACAGGGTGCGCTCCCACAACGCGTTCTTCATCGGCGTATGCTGATGATTCGTGCTTCGGGAGGCCGCCCGTCCATGAGTATCACCGTCAAGCGCATCTATGAGGCGCCCGCCAAGAGCGATGGCTATCGCGTGCTGGTGGACCGCGTATGGCCGCGTGGCATGAAGAAGGAAGACGCCGCGCTCGATGCCTGGAGCAAGGAGCTGGCGCCATCCACCGCCCTGCGCAAATGGTTTGGCCACGATCCCGCGCGCTGGGAAGGTTTCCGCCACCGCTACGCTACCGAACTCGATGCCGCGGCCGAGCATTGGCGCCCTCTGCTGACCCAGGCATCGCGTCACCGCATCACGCTCTTGTTCGGTGCGCGCGACGAGGAGCACAACAACGCGGTGGCGCTGAAGTGCTATCTCGATGCGCTGTTAAAGGCCAACGGCCAGCATTGAACGCTCAGGAGCGGCCGGTAAACACGCCGGTGCGTGTCGGCTGCCAGTTCGCCAATGCCAGACGGGCCTGTTTGCGGCCCATCTCGATCAATTCGCCGGCGCGGTAGAACTCGTACACCGTGGCCACATTGCGCGGCATGCGGATCAACAGATCAGGCTCGTACGCCGCCAGGCGCAGGCGCGACAGATTGGCCTGCATCAGGTCCATCGATTGCATGAGCAGTTCCAGCATGCCCGGTTCGCGCGCCTTCTCGGCGCCATGCGGCATGAGCTTGCCGATGAACTCGCCGATGCGCGACCGATAGCCGTCGTTGCTCGCCGTGGGTGTCGCGCGCACCTCGTCCGGGGTGCCGGCATCGGGCGGGCCGTCCATGCTCACGGCGAACAGATAGTCCGCCGGATCGCGGATCAGCGGCGTCACCGGTACGGGATTGAGCAGACCGCCGTCGATCAGGCGCCGCTCGGACAAGGTATGCGGACGAAAAATGGTCGGAATGGCGATGGACGCACGGATCGCATCAAACAGCGGGCCGCGGGTGAGCCAGACTTCGCGTTCGCGGTCCAGGTCGGTGGCGACGGCGGTGAAGGCGATCGGCAGATCTTCAATGGCGACGTCGCCGATCAGCCCACGCATGGTCTCGATGATGCGCTCGCCCTTGATCAGGCCACCGCCCGACAGCGTCCAGTCGACCAGCTTGAGCACATCCATCTTGGCCAGCGAACAGACCCAGTCGCGGTAGACGCCCAGTTTGCCGGTGGCGTAGATGCCGCCGATCAGCGCGCCCATCGAGGTGCCGGCAATCGCGACGATTTGATAGCCCTGCGCTTCGATCTCCTCGATGGCGCCGATATGCGCCAGACCTTTCGCGCCTCCGGAACCAAGTGCGAGCGCGACGGTCGGTTTTCTGGTGACGTTGGCTTCGGCAGGAAGCGTCGAGGGATCGGCGATATCAGTGGCGCTCATGGCTCAGACGACAAAAAGTGAGTGGAGAGGAGTGCGTGGCGAGAGGCTGCGTCCACGCGCGTGCTCGCATCACCCTCGTCTTGGCCCACTTATCTCACTGATAGCCGCCCAGTGCCAGCTGCAGCTGGATCTTCATTTCCTCGCGCAGCGACAAGGGCGCCACCACTTCCGCATCCGGACCGTACTTGAGTACGTCCATCAGCAATTCCTTGGAATTGGAATACGGCACCTGCAGCTCATAGCGGCCGTCGGACAGCCACTCGCCCTTCTGCTGCGAATGCCAGTGTTCGTCGGCCACCCAGCGTGCGGCGTGCTGCGAGAAACGCAGCGTGGCCCAGGCCTTGGGCTTGCCGGCAAAGATGCCGTAGCTGGAGGCCAGCGCGTCGTTGAGTTCCTGCTCGACCACGTCGCGCGCGGGATCTTCGAGCGATTGCGGCTCGGCAATGCGATCCACGGCGAAACTGCGCAGCGCTTCGCGGTCGTGATCCCATACATCGAGATACCAGTTGTCGCGATAGTGCGTCAGGCGTTGCGGCGACACGCGGCGATGACTGTCCGCATTGGTCGTGCGCGCGCGATAGCGGAAACGCAGCTGCTTGCGTTCGAGCACGGCGCCGGCGACCACGCGGAACACCTGCTGGTCGAGCTTGCGTTCGCCCCAGGCGATGACGCGGATGCGTTCGATCGGCAGCGTCTTGCCGGTGCCCTGGTCGGACAGCAGGTGTTCGATGCGCGCCTTGAACGGCGCGAGTGCGCCGGCAAGCACGCCCGGTCCGCTGCGACCAATCAGTTCGTTGAGCGCAAGCAAGGCGGCGAGTTCATCCGAGGTCAGCCACAGCCCCGGCAACTCGAATCGTTCGCCTTCGCCCACCGCATAGCGAAACGCGGCGTGCTCGCCGCCTGCGCTTTCGATGGGCGCACCCAACGCGTCGCGCAGAAACGCCACGTCGCGATACAGCGTGGCACGCGAGCACTCCAGCTCGTCCATCAGACGAGGAAGAGGCACGGGATAGTGCGCCGACTTCAGCAATCGGTGCAGGGTGAGAATGCGCTCGTAACGATCCATGAAATGATTTTCGACGGCTGCCTCCGCGTAGCATGCGCACCGTTGGCGGAACCCGCAAGTCCACCAGATGGTGGGATTCAGCAAGACCACGCCACGGTCACGCGCACGTGATCCCCCCTTCACGTACAAAAGACACCACGCTCATGAAGCCGCGCCACCAAGCTCAGCCATACGCTGTCGTCAGCAGCCGCACCGTCCCCGCACGGGCGCGACCACGCCCCTTGGCCGCCACCTTGTTGCACGTCAGCGGCTATGACGGCTTTGGGCTTTGGATGGTGCTTGGACTCGCGCTGGCGGTGGGTGTGTATCCCGATGGTCGTGGCGACGTGCTGGTGCCGGTGGCGCTGGGTGCATCGCTGGTAGCCATGGGTTTGCTCGCGGCCTGCCTGCATTCGCGCTGGATGACGCACTGGCATGGATGGGTCATCGTCAGGGGCTCACGGCCCACGCGCGACGCCCTGGTGGCACTCGCCTGCGGCTTGCCGGTGCTGGCGGTGGCAGGGCTGGCGCGTGGTGACAACGCGTTCTGGGCAACGCGTTTGTCGGGCGCGGCGATGGCGTTGTGCTGCTTCGCCAGCATCATCGTGGCGGCGTATGCGGATGCCCAGCGGCAGGCGCCCGGCATGGATCCGCAACTGGCCACGCAGTTGCCGCTCAGTCGGGTGGTGTCGGCCACTTATGGCGGGGGGCTGTGGCTGTGGCTTTGCACGGCTGGCCAAAACACCGATGAGACCATTTTGCACCCGCTGTCGTGGATCATCGGCTTGCTGGCGCTCGCGCTGCTGCGCGGCCTGGTGGAGAGCCTGCGCTGGCAGGCGACGCTGCGGCGGGTGGCGGCGCCGCGCGGTCGGCTGGAATTGCAGCCCAAGCGTTATCTGGCGGCGCTGCTGGTGTATGCGGTGCCGTGCGTGGCCTTGTTGCTGATGAGCTTCGAAGACGGCTGGCTCGCCCTGGCCGCCGTGGCGGCCGTGAGTTGCACGGTAGGCATGGCGACCGAGCTAAGTTTGTATGATGAAGCCCTGGCAGCCTTGCCAGACGGCCCCTGAGGGGCTCGTCGCGCGTCAGCGCTGAACAAAACCTCCCCCGGTTCACAGGCAGTTCAATCCGCCCCGTTAAGGTGGCGGCCTGCCAATTTTTAACGAAAAAGGAACAATCTCAGATGAAAAGCACCCTGATGGCGGGCGCCCTGCTCGCAGCGCTGGCCAGTTTTGGCGCTCAAGCCGACGACGCGTCATCCAATCCGGCCAACAACGGCGGGTGGACGGGTTCGGGCGAATTCGGTTTCGCGTCCTCCTATGGCAACTCCCGCTCGGAAAACATCAACGCCAAGCTCGGCGTGAGCCAGGAAAACGACATGTGGAAGAACAACTTCTTCCTCAATGGGCTGCGTTCCAAGGGCGAGGTCGAGGTGCAGGACCAGCAAGGCAACACCGTCGACCGCCTCACCACCACGGCCAATCGCTACGACAGCGGCGCCTCGGTGGGCTACAAGCTCGATCCGCGCAGCTACATCGTGACGGCCGCGCGTTATGAGCACGACGATTTCGGCGCCAACCTGTGGCAGGGCATCGTCTCGGTCGGCTACGGCTATATCGCGCTGAAGACGGAGCGCACCGAGCTGTCGTTCGAAGCCGGCCCCGGTTACAAGCGCTATCGCCCTGCCGACGTCGACCAGGCGGTGACCCAGCCCGATGGCACCACCGAAACGGTACGCGTGCGCCAGAACACCGTGAGCGAAGCGGTCGGCCGCGGTCTGGTCAACTACAAGTACCGCCTCACCGACAACACCGCATTCGAAGACACCCTGCTGATCGAAGCGGGCTCGGACAACAAGTACTACCAGAACGATATCGGCCTGTCGGTCAGCATGACCAAGAAGGTGGCGCTCAAGCTCGGCTATCAGCTGCGCTACAACAGCGATGTGCAGCCCGGCACGCAGAGCACCGATTCGCTGGTGACGACCAATCTGCTCTACAACTTCTAAGCGCTCGCGCTTTGCCCAAGCCGCCCTGGCTGGCCGTCGACGACGGGTCCGCGGGGCGGCTTTTTCTTTGGACTCAGTGGCCGAGCAAGGAGGCCGCGCCTTGCGCGAACAGCGCTTCAGCGACCTGCTTGCCCAGCGCCTCGGCCTGATCGCCTTCCGCTTCGGCTTGGGCCTGCAGCAGGCGACCGCTGCTCACGTCGCCCACCATGCCGCGCAGATGCAGGCCGCGCTCGGTCACCGTGCACCACGCACCCACCGGCACCGTGCAGCTGCCGCCCAGGGCCTGGTTCATGGCCCGCTCGGCGGTGACGGCCAGGCGGGTCTGGGCATCGTCCAATGCCGCCAGCAAGGCAAGCACCTCGGGCTGATCGGAGCGTGCCTCGATCGCGATGGCGGCTTGTCCCGGCGCAGGCAGCCAGTCAGGAGCGGCGAGACGCCCGCGGATGCGCGAGGCCAGGCCCAGGCGCTCCAGCCCGGCGCAGGCCAGCAGGATCGCCTCGTAGTGGCCTGCGTCGAGCTTGGACAGGCGCGTGCCTACGTTGCCGCGCAGGTCGAGCAGGGTCAGGTCCGGGCGCACGGCGCGCAGCTGCGCCTGGCGGCGTAGCGAGGAAGTACCCACGCGGGCGCCCAGCGGCAGCGCGGCCAGATTGGCGTAGTCATTGCTCACGAAGGCATCGGCGGCGTCGGCGCGCGGCAGGATGGCCGGCAGCGTAAAGCCTGCTTCCAGCTCGGAGGGCACGTCCTTCAACGAGTGCACTGCCAGGTCGGCGCGGCCTTCCAGCATGGCCACTTCCAGTTCCTTGAGGAACAGTCCCTTGCCGCCGATCGTGGCCAGGGGCTGATCGAGGATCTCGTCACCTCGCGTCGACAACGGCACCAGGTCGACGAACAGCCCCGGATGGATCAGACGCAGCTCCGCCGCGACGTGTTCAGCCTGCCAGAGGGCGAGTGCGCTCTTGCGGGTGGCGATGCGCAGCGTGGTTGGCGTCATGGTGATCTCGGTGGGGGCGTCGCACGAGGCGTCGTCGGGGGCCCCATTGTCGCGTAATTATTGCCGCGGCTGCATTAGGTAGCCGGTCGCACTAGCAGCTATCCTGCGCCCGGGATGGGACAGCAAGGAGTGTTGTCATGAAGATCCGCAGGGTGGTTTGCAGCGTCCTTTTCATCATCGTCGGCCACGCCGCGTTCGCGGCGAATGTTCCACCGGTCACCAGCAGCGCTGCGACGGCGTTACCCGTGCTGTTGCCGGATGGACGGCCATACACTGATCCTGATCTATCCGCACGTGGGTTGCCTGAGGCGTCCGCGTTCAACCAAGGTGGCTATCCCGGCAGCGCGCTGCAGCTTTCGCCCGTGCGCAAACTGACCGACGAAGGCTGGCTGGCGGCGAGCGCGCATCGCGCGAGCGCGGCGCAGATCAACTTCCATCGCGCGCTGCGCATCAAGCCGAACGATCGTCGCCTGCTTTGGGCGGTGGGCTGGAGCATGATCAATCTCAACGACCCGGCGTGTGCGCTCGAAGCGTTCCAGCGCAATCTCTCGCTGCGTCCGCAGCAACGTCCGCAGTGGGTGCCGATGGCGATGGCGCTGACGTATACGGCGTCGGGCCAGCGTGACGTGGCCGTGGCCTGGTATCGCGCCGCGGCGCTCAGCGATCCGGTGCGCTTTGGCACTGACAACGCCACCCGCCGCAGCACGCTGCACTGGACCGCCAGCGAGCGCGCGCTGATCAGGCAATTGATCGGCTATGCATCGCAGGGCGATGGCCCCGAGAACAGCGAGCTGGCGTCGCGTTGACCGACCGGCGAAGCGGCGAGGTGTTGAGCTCGCCGCTTCAACCCATGCGCAGCAGCTTGCGCAAGGTCGGCAAGTTGCGTCGGCTCACTTCCGGCATCAGCTCGGTGCCGCCCAGTCGCGCCAGCACGCGGCCATCGGCGAGTGTTTTGAGGCCGAGCAGACGTTGCGCCGGCACCAGGCAATTGCGATGCAGGCGTATCAGGGTGTCCGGATAGGCCTCTTCCAGCTGGCGCAGCGACTCTTCCAGCAGCAGCTGGCCACCGCGGTGTTGCACCACCACGTACTTCTCTTCCGCCAGCAGGCAGACCACGTCGTCGAGCGCGACGCGCACCTGCTCGCCGCGCAAGCGCCCGTGCAGATAACCGCCGGTATCGCGCGGCGCCTGCTGCAGGCGCTGGCGTGCGCGCTGCAAGGCCTCGTTGAGCCGCTCGAGTCGGACCGGCTTCAGCAGATAGTCCACGGCGCCCAGGTCGAACGCGTGTAAGGCATGGCTTTCGTAGGCGGTGCAGAACACCACCAGCGGACGCTTGCTGCTTGCCAGTCGCTGCGCCAGTGCCGTGCCGCTCATGCCGGGCATGTTGATGTCCAGCAGCAGTACGTCCGGTTGCAGCTCGCCGAGCGCTTCGAGCGCGGCCTCGCCATCGGCCACGCTGCCGGCCACTTCGACGTCGTGGCATTCGCCCAGCAGCGCCGCGAGGCGGGCGCGTGCCAGGGGTTCGTCGTCAACGATAAGTACGCGCATGGGTTCGGTTCTATGCTTCCGGCAGCTGCAGGCGCACGATGAAACGCCCGCCTTCGGGGCCGGCGATGACGCGCGCGCGTGGACCATAACGATAGGCCACGCGGCGACGTACGTTGTCCAGGCCGTGGCCATGACCGCCGGGCGCCGGTTCGCTGGCCAGCGGGTTGTCGATTTCGATCAGGATGTCGCCGCGCTCGCGGCGGCCGCGCAGGATCACCTCGCCGCCTTCGCGCAAGGGCTGGATGCCATGACGCACGGCGTTCTCCACCAGCGGCTGCAGCAGCAGGCGCGGCAGTGGAAACGCATCGGGCAGATCGTCCAGCTCACGCCGTACGCGCAAGCGTTCGCCCAGGCGAAGCTGCTCGATGTCGAGGTAGCGATCGACCAGGCCCAGTTCCTCGCCCAGCGTGCCATCGCGCGTGCTGTGTTCGCCCAGGGCGGCGCGGAACAATTCGGAGAGATCCTCGACCGTGCGCTCGGCCGCGGCGGGATCCACTCGCACCAGCGCCGCCACGGTATTCATGCTGTTGAACAGGAAGTGCGGACGGATGCGCGCCTGCAACGCCGCCACCTGGGCCTGCGAGACCGCCTCGAGGCGGGTCTGCCACTGCGCGAGCAAGTAGAAATAGCGCAGCATCGCGGCGCCGAGCAGGGCGGCAATCACCGTGTTGTTGAGCACGAAGTCGCCGGTGCTGTCGCGCAGCAGGCTCATCTGCAGCAGGCCGTCCATCCAGTGCACCAGCGCGCTGCCGGCCATCACGATCACCACCATGGCCATCCATACGGCGGCATACGACGCATGACCCGGCAGGCGCAGAAACAGCGGACGCAGCTTGCACAAGGCGACGCCGATCACTACGGCCAGCCAGTCGGCAAACAACATGCCCACGCTGAAACCGCGCCAGCCGTGGCTGTTGTTGGGCGCCAGCCACATCACCGTGACCGTGACCGAGGCCATGATCAGCAGCGCGAAGATCACCGGGCCGCTGCAGAAATCAGGCAGCGGGCGATGTTCCGCGCGACTAGGTGCCGGTGGCGTGGTGGTGGACTCCCTCATGTGAAGGAGTATGCCGCATGCGTGGTCAGGCTACTTTGAGCGTCATCCCAGCCCACGCCGACAGCCGGCGGCCATCAGACGCCCAGGCGCACCGTCATCCACTGGCGCAGGTCGGCCACTTCCTCGCCGCACACGGAGTGCGGCATCGGATAGGTGTGCCAGCTGACCGAATAGCCCAGCGACTGCAGCAGATCGCGCGAGCTGACGCCGCGGGTCAGCGGCACGATCGGGTCGGCGGTGCCGTGGCCCCAGAACACCGAGGCGTGGCCGTTGGCGGGGCTGCGTTCGCTGGCAAAGGAGTCCTGCAACGGCAGGTAGGTGGACAGGGCGATGATGCCTGCCAGCGGCTGCGCGTGGCGCAGGCCGCCCGCCAGTGCGATGGCGCCGCCCTGCGAAAAGCCGGCCAGCAGGATGCGCGAGCTGGGCACGCCGCGCTCGTTCTCGCGGGCGATCAGCGCTTCGACGCTGGCGATGGAGGCCCGCATCCCGGTTTCGTCCTGGCGGGAAATCAGGTCGACCCCCACGATGTCGTACCAGGCGCGCATCGGCATGCCGCCATTGACCGTCACCGGTCGCACCGGCGCATGCGGAAAGACGAAGCGCAACGCCGGCCACTCCGGCGAGACCAGCTCCGGCACGATCGGGGCGAAGTCGTTGCCGTCGGCCCCCAGTCCGTGCAGCCAGATCACGCTATGGCCGGGGTTGGGAGCGGTTTCGATCTCGACAGTAGGGAGGGGCATGTTGTTCGCCGTGCTGGGTCTTTCAGGGGGATAGCATGCCTTGAAGACACGCAGGAGAACCTCACGGAACGCATGGCCCGCGGGGTTGGCCGACAAGGCGCCGACCAGAAGCCCGACATGGGCTTGGGGATAACCGGTAAGACTACCTGCCTAGGCGATCAGTTTGTACGGGACCATCGGCGCTTGTGCAGTCCGAAGGCTTGGCTATGCTCCGACGTTTTGACTGTGGAGCCATCCATGCGCCGAACGCTGTTCGCCGGCCTTGCCGCCCTTGCCACGCTGCCCGCGGCGGCCTTGTCGCCCCCGTCCTCCGGTGCGCAGCTGGATCTGGAAACCATCATGGCCAATCCCGACTGGATCGGCGCTGCGGTGGAACAGCCCTACTGGAGCGTGGACGGCTATAGCCTGTACTACTCGCTCAAGCGCGACGGCAGCAAGGTGCGCGACCTGTATCGCGTCGACGCCGCCGGTGGCCAGGCCACCAAGCTCGATCCCGCCGCCATGGCGCAGGCCGAAGGCCCGGCGGTCTACGACCGGGCGCACCGCCACGCTGCCTATGTGATGCACGGCGACGTGTTCATCGTCGATCTCACCACCGGCCGCCATGTGCAGGTGACCCGCTCGACCGAGGCGGAATCCGCGCCGCGCTTTTCCAGCGATGGCCGCAGCCTGCAGTACCGCCAGGCCAACAACTGGTTCGTCTACGACCTCGCCTCCGGCGTGAGCGCACCGGCTGCCGTGCTGCGCTTTGTCGACGATCCGCAGGCCAAGAAGCCCGACCAGCTCAAGGACATGCAGCTGGAGCTGTTCCGCTCGCTGCGTGAAAACAAGTCCGACAAGGACGCCTCGCGCGACAACGACGACGCACTGATCGCCGCCGATCCCGGCCGTGCACCCAAGCCCATCTATCTGGGCGAAGGCGGCGAACCGGCCGACACCGAACTGTCGCCGGACGGCCGCTGGATGGTGGTGGTGACCAAGCCCAAGGGCGCGAAGGAAGGCAAGCGTCCGGAAGTCACTCACTACGTGACCGACTCGGGTTACGCCGAGCAGCAGGAAGCGCGCGTCTACGTGGGCCGCAACGATCCCGCGCCGCAGTCGATGGTGCTGGTGGATCTGAAGTCCGCCAAGTTCTATCCGCTGAAGACCGACGGTCTCCCCGGCATCAAGGACGACCCGCTCAAGGACATCCGCGCCAAGACGGTGGCCGCGCTCGAGAAGGACGGCAAGGGTGATGAAGCCAAGGCGCTGAAGGCGCCGGAGATCCGCCCGGTGCGCATCGTCTCCAATGCCGACGACGGCGGCGGTGGCGGCATCGTGTGGAGCGACGACGGCCAGAACGTGGCCATCCAGCTGCGCGCGATCGACAACAAGGACCGCTGGATCGCCAGCGTGGACTTCGACAAGCACGCACTGGTCAACCAGCACCGCCTCACCGACAACGCCTGGATCAACTGGAACTTCAACGATTTCGGCTGGCTCAAGGATGGCCGCACGCTGTGGTATCTCAGCGAGGAAACCGGCTACTCGCAGCTCTATACCAAGTCGCCCGGCGGCAAGGCCAAGGCGCTCACCAGCGGCAAGTTCGAAGTGAGCCATCCCGCGCTGAGCCAGGACGGCCAGTGGTTCTACGTGCGCACCAACCAGGTCGCGCCATATAGCTATGACGTGTATCGCGTGCCCAGCGCCGGCGGCGAACTCGCCCGCCTGACGCAGGTACAGGGCATGGACGATTTCGCGCTGTCTCCCGATGGTCGCCAGCTCGCCGTGCTGCATTCGGCGCCGTACACGCTGGCGCAGCTGGCCGTGCAAGGCGTCGACGGTGGCGCATCGCGCGAACTCACCAACACGATGAAGCCGGCCTTCACCGCGCATGCGTGGATCCAGCCGAAGATCATCGGCATTCCGTCGTCGCATGGCGCGGGCACGATCTGGGCCAAGTACTACGGCCCGGCGGATGAAGCCGCCGCCGCTTCGCGTCCCGCGGTGATCTTCGTGCACGGCGCGGGCTATCTGCAGAACGTCACGCTGTCCTACTCCAACTACTTCCGCGAACAGATGTTCCACAACCTGCTGGTGCAGCAGGGCTATGTGGTGCTCGACATGGACTACCGCGCTTCGGACGGCTATGGCCGCGCGTGGCGCACGGCGATCTATCGCCAGATGGGTCATCCGGAATTGGAAGACCTGCTCGACGGCAAGGCCTGGCTGGTGAAGAACCACGGCGTCGATACCAGGCGCGTGGGCATGTACGGCGGCAGCTACGGCGGCTTCATGACGCTGATGTCGCTGCTGCGCGCGCCAGGCGAATTCGCCGCTGGTTCTGCGCTGCGTCCGGTGACGGACTGGACCAGCTACAACCACGAATACACTTCCAACATCCTCAACGATCCCCAGCTCGATCCGGAGTCGTACCAGGTCAGCTCGCCGATCAACTTCGCGGACAAGCTGCAGGATCCGCTGTTGATGCAGCATGGTCTGATCGACGACAACGTGATGACCAGCGACACCATCCGCATGTATCAGCGCTTCATCGAGTTGCACAAGAACAACTTCTGGATGTCGTTGTATCCGATGGAGCGGCATGGCTTTACGCATGCGGACTCCTGGTATGACGAGTACCGGCGGATTGATGAGTTGTTCAATACGTATGTGAAGCCGGTGAAGCAGTAACGCGCTCTGCTCCCTCTCCCCGGCGGGGAGAGGGTTGGCGGCGTTGCCACCTTTTACGGTGGTGAGGGGTCAACCTTGAGAAGCCGCTTCAACTGGAGCGGCTTTTTCTTTGGCTCGTCATCTCGGCGTTGGCCGGGAGCGCCTTTCAACACCCCCGGATGACGAGCCTTCCGGGCTGCGCCCTCCAGGTGCGCGTGCGGGTTGCGGAGACCCCGAGAGCGGAGAGCCCCATCAAGAGCCACGCAACGTCCGACGCTGCTGGGCCGCTCTCTTGTAGGAGCGCACTTGTGCGCGACCAGCCTACGGAGCGATGCACCCACGCGCTGCGGTCGCGCACAAGTGCGCTCCTACAAGGGAGCACGCAGGCCTCGGGCGGATCAATCTTGCCGGTCGGCTCTTTGTGGGAGCGCACCCTGTGCGCGACAAACCTACGGAGCGGTACACCTCGGCGTGGCTGTCGCGCACAGGGTGCGCTCCCACAGGCAAGCGGCAAGGTGCGGACTCAGTGCGCTACTGCGCGCCTTGCGCCGCAAAATACCTCGCGGGCGGTTGGCCAAAACTCCGCCGGAACATCGCCACGAAGGCGCTCACGCTCGCATAGCCCAAGGCATCCGCTACCGCCGACACCGGTTCGCCGTCGGCCAAGCGTTCCAGGCCGTGGGTCAAACGTGCCAGCTGTCGCCACTGCGCAAAGCTCAACGCCGTTTCGCTGCGGAACAAGCGGCTGAGGCTGCGTGGCGACAGGCCGGCCCAGCCGGCCCACTCATCGAGGCCGCGGTTGTCGTTGGGGTTTTCCAGCAGCGCCACGGCGATGCGCAAGGCGCGGCGGTCCACCGGCATGGGCAGGTGCAAGGGTTCGCGTTGGGCACGGCAGATTTCTTCCAGCAGCACGGTGGTCAGGCGCTCCTGGCTCTCGTCCAGCTGGGCTTCCCAGATCCAGGAGCTGGCGCGGCGCACCAGCGCGCGCATCAACTCGGTCACACCGATCACGCACGGTTCGGCAGGCAGACAGCCGCATTCGGGCGGGGTTACGAACACGCCCCAGCCGGTCATCGGGCCGCTGAGGGTCACCGTGTGTTCCACGCCGGGCGGCATCCAGCCGGCGCGGTGCGGGGGGAGCAGCCAGGAACCCTGGGCCGTGCGCACGTGCACCAGTCCGCTTTCCACGCAGTACAGCTGGCCGCGCAGATGGGAGTGCCAGCCGTACTCGCGGGTGCCGTCGTGGTACTCGCTGGCGGCTTCGCCCTCGGTCCAGTAGGCGATCACCGAGGGTCCATCGCGGCGCTCGATGAGCTCGTGGAAGCGGTTCTCGTCGTGCTCGCTGACATGGCCCATGGCTGATTCTCGACAAACTTTGACCAAATAACGCTAACAGTAATCACTCCGTCTGCCCAATCATGCTGGCCCGATCCCCACCGCTGCCGCCGCTCGCGGTGTCGAACGTGCCGACAGTCGCGGTTTGTCGAGCCCTGCCAAAGCTCCTGCTTGATCCGGAGCTGTCACGCCCGCACGCCGATACACGTCTTGATTCAGCCAGCGCGGCGCCGCCCCGGCGTCCAAGGGAGCCGATCCATGTCGATGATTGCCGTACGCATGCCCACCGCCGAGACCGAGCCGCTCGAGGCGTTCGTGGCCTGTGCCCACCAGATGCTGGACCCCGACCTGCCCGAGGCCAGCCGGCGAGCCCTGGAGCCGAGGCTGGTCGCCCTGCTGCCGACCCTGCGGGCGCTGGGCGTGTTCGAGCTGTTCGAAGTGCGCCACCCGGCCCTGCGGACCTGGCTGGAGGATGAGCTGCGGGAGGGACCCCATTGAGGGCAGCTAGACCTTGTCCGGGCAAAATCTAACCAACACATCTTTGCCTTGACAAATATTATTCCGGCAATAAAATTGCCCTCCCATGACCTCCTCCCAAACCCCTTCCTACCCCCAGGACAGCATCGGCGTACTCGTCGGGCTGGTTCGCGGCGAGATCGTGCGCAAGCTGGAAGCCGAGATGCAGGCTGCGGGTATCGAGCTGCGTTTCACCCAGTTCCTGATCCTCAAGCGCCTGGCCTTGATGGGCCCGATGTCGGCCAGTGAACTGGCCCGCGCGGTGGAACTGGACGGCGGCGCGATGACGCGCCAGCTCGACCAGCTCGAAGGCAAGGGCCTGCTGCGCCGCCTGCCGCATGAACAGGACCGCCGCGCTCTGCGCATCGAGCTGACCCCGGCGGGAGACGACATGTGGCGGCAGATGACGCCATGCAACGAACACGTTCTGGATGCCGCCCAAAAGGCGCTCAACCCGACCGAGCGTGAGCAGTTGCGCGATTACCTGGTGCGCGTGCTGAACGCGCTCCGCGATATGAATTGACCCGCTTCTACTTTTGGAAACCTACGCCATGCGTCTGCAAATCCTTGCGGCAGCCACCGGCCTCTCACTCGCGCTGGCGGGATGCGTCAGCAGCGGCGGCCTGCACCCGGAAGGCACGCTGACCGACGCCTCGTCACTGAAGGCCGATCGCAGCCTGTCCGGCGCCACGCTCTCCCCCGCTGCCTGGCCCGCCAACGACTGGTGGACCGGTCTGGGCGATCCCCAGCTGAGCGCGTTGATCACCGAAGCGCTGAAGGACAACCCCAGCCTCAGCGTGGCCGACGCGCGCGCCCGCCAGGCGCAGGCACAAGCCGGTACAGCCGATGCCGAGCGCGGCCCCAGCGTGACTGCCGGCGCCAATGTGATTGGTCAGCGTCTGCCGCTGACCGCCGCGCCGCCGGAACTTGGCGGCGGCAAGTTCACCTGGTTCAAGGACGCGCGTGCCAGCTTCAGCTGGGACCTGGATCTGTGGGGCGGCAAGCGCGCCGCGTGGGAAGCCGCCGTCGGTCAGCAGCATGCCGCTGAAATCGAACAGCAGGCCGCGCGCATCGAGCTTTCCACCAATGTCGCGCGCGCCTATGTGCAGCTGTCCTACGCCTATGCGCAGCAGGATGTGGCGAAGGCCGAGCATGAGCGCGCCACCACCGCGCGCCAGCTGACCCAGCAGCGCGTGTCCGCCGGTCTCGACAATCAGCTGCAGCTCAAGCAGAGCGAAACCGAAGTGGCCAACTCGGACCAGCAGCTGGCCGCGGCCAATCGCGCCATCGACGCAGCGCGTTCGTCGTTGTCGGTGCTGTTGGGCAAGGGGCCGGATCGCGGCCTCGACATCGGTCGTCCGCAGGCACTCAACCCTGCAGCGCTCGCTGTGCCGGCCGATGTGCCGACCGAACTGATCGGCCACCGCGCCGATCTCGTCTCCGCGCGCTGGCGCGTGGAATCGGCGGGCAAGGAGATCAAGGTCGCCAAAACCCAGTTCATGCCCAACGTCAGCCTCAGCGCGATGGCCGGCGTAGCGGCGTTCGGCAGCATCAATCCGCTGCAGTTGCCGGCGCGCTTCTACACGTTTGGTCCGTCGCTGAGCCTGCCGATTTTCGACGGCGGCCGACTGCGTTCCAATCTGTCCGCCAAGGATGCGCAGTACGACGAAGCCGTGGCCCAGTACAACCAGACGCTGGTGCGCGCGGTGAACGAAGTGGCCGACGGCTACGACGCCGTGCAGTCCGCGCAGGAACAGGTCGCCGCCCAGCAGCGCGCGGTGGATGCCGGCACGCAGGCCTGGCAGCTCGCCGAGCAGCGCTACAAGGCCGGCGTCGGCAGCTATCTCGAAGCGTTGATTGTGCGCCAGCAGCTGCTGGTCGCCGAGCAGCGCCTCGCCGCCCTGCAGTCGCAGCAGGTCGACCTCTCCGTGCAGCTTATCCAGGCCCTCGGCGGCGGTTTCCGCCCGCAGGCGGGCGCGGCCGATGTGGCCGTCCAATCTTCCTCTGAACATTCGCTCTAAAGGCTATCCCCATGTCTAGCCAGAATCCGCTTGCGGCCGAGACCGCAGCCGCCCAACCCCCCAAGAGCCGTCGCGGTTTCCTGTTGAAGGGACTCGTCGCCGTGCTGGTGCTTGCCGCTGTCGGCTGGGGCGTGTGGTACTTCGTCGAAGGCCGTTGGTTTGAAGACACCGACGATGCCTACGTCAACGGCAACCTCGTGCAGATCACCCCGCAGGTGACCGGCACGGTCATCACCATCGGCGCCGACGACGGCGACCTGGTGCATGCCGGCGACGTGCTGGTGAAGCTCGATCCGGCCGATGCCGATGTCGCGCTGGAGCAGGCTCGCGCCAATCTTGCCGGCACCGTTCGCAAGGTGCGCGGCCTCTACAGCAACGTGAGCGGTGCCCAGTCCGAAGTGGCCGTGCGCAAGGTCGCGGTGGACAAGGCGCTGCAGGACTACAACCGTCGCCGCGATCTCGCCAAGTCCGGTGCCATCTCGGCCGAAGAGCTGTCGCACGCAATGGATGCGCTGACCACCGCGCAGAGCGCCCTGACCACCGCGCAACAGCAATTGCAGACCAACAAGGTGCTGGTGGATGACACCGTCGTCGCATCGCATCCGGACGTCCAGACGGCCGCTGCCAAAGTGCGCGCGGCTTATCTCGATGACGTGCGCACCTCGCTGCTTGCGCCGGTCGACGGCTACGTGGCCAAGCGCTCCGTGCAGCTGGGCCAGCGCCTGGCGCCGGGCACGCCGCTGATGGCGGTGGTGCCGCTGCACGGCGTGTGGATCGATGCCAACTTCAAGGAAACGCAGCTGGGCAATATGCGTATCGGCCAGCCGGTGGATATCCGGGCCGACGTGTATGGCGGCTCGGTCACCTACAAGGGCAAGGTCGAGAGCCTGGGCGTGGGCACCGGCAGTGCGTTCTCGCTGCTGCCGGCGCAGAACGCTACCGGCAACTGGATCAAGATCGTGCAGCGCGTACCGGTGCGCGTGTTCTTCACCGATCCCAAGCAGCTGGAAGAGCATCCGCTGCGCATCGGCCTGTCGACCAAGGTGTCGGTGAACCTGCACGACACCAGTGGCCCGCTGCTTGCCAAGCAGGCGCCGACGCAGCCGGCCTTTACCACCGATGTGTACAAGCAACAGCTGGCCAAGGCCGACGGCATGATCGCGGACATCATCCACGCGAACATGGCCGGTGGCGAAGCTCAGAAGCAGTAAACGGGCGGGCATGGAGGCATGACGCCTCCGTGCCTACCTTAGTTGGTGAGTACCGTCATTCCGGCCGGCGCCGGAATGACGAGCAGGAACCGAGGCAGCTGCGGCACATTCGTAGCGCCAATACTTCATACCGCAGGTTATCCGTGCGATGAGCCAAAATTTCCAGCCGCGCAACCTCGCGTTGACGACCGTCGGTCTCTCGTTGGCCACCTTCATGCAGGTGCTCGACACGACGATCGCGAACGTGTCCTTGCCGACGATTGCCGGCAACCTCGGCGTAAGCGTCAACCAGAGCACCTGGGTGATCACCTCGTTCGCGGTGAGCACGGCTATTGCGTTGCCGTTGACCGGCTTTCTCACGCGCCGCTTCGGCGAGGTGAAGCTGTTCATCTGGTCGACGATGCTGTTTTCGCTCGCCTCTTTCCTGTGCGGCACCGCGCAGAGCATGCCGATGCTGATCCTGTTCCGCGCCATCCAGGGTGCGGTGGCCGGACCGATGTACCCGATCACGCAGAGTCTGCTGATCTCCATTTATCCACCAGCGAAACGAGGCATGGCGCTCGCGCTGCTGGCGATGGTGACGGTGGTCGCGCCTATTGCGGGTCCGATCCTCGGTGGCTGGATCACGGACAATTATTCGTGGCCGTGGATCTTCTTCATCAACGTGCCCATCGGCATCTTCGCCAGCATGGTGGTCGCCAACCAGATGAAGGGGCGCGTGGATGTCACCACGCGGCCCAAGATCGACTACGTGGGCCTGATCACGCTGATCATCGGCGTGGGCGCGCTGCAGATCGTGCTGGACAAGGGCAACGACGAGGACTGGTTCAACTCGACTTTCATCATCGTCACGGCGATCGTGTCGGCGATTGCGATTGCCGTCTTCCTGATCTGGGAACTCACCGACGACGAACCGATCGTCAACTTGAAGCTGCTGCGGCATCACAACTTCCGCACGGGCACGATTGCGCTGGTGCTGGCCTATGCGGCGTTCTTCGCGATCGGCTTGCTGATACCGCAGTGGCTGCAGCGTACCGTGGGCTATACCTCCACCTGGGCGGGCTTCGCCGCGGCGCCGCTGGGCATCCTGCCGGTGATGTTGACCTTCATCGTCGGCAAATACGCTGCGCGCACCGATATGCGTCTGCTTGCCTCGTGCGCGTTCCTGATCATGGGCGCCACGTGTTTCATGCGCTCGAACTTCTTCCTGCAGATCGACTTCATGCATGTCGCGGGCGTGCAGTTGTTTCAGGGTCTGGGCGTGGCGCTGTTCTTCATGCCGGTCACCACCATCCTGCTATCGGACCTGCGGCCGAACGAGATTGCCGCAGGCGGTGGCCTGGCCACCTTCCTGCGTACGCTGGGCGCCAGCTTTTCGGCTTCGCTGACGACCTTCCTTTGGGATCACCGCGCAATCGTGCATCACGCGCATCTCACCGAACACTTCACGCCGTACGACAACTCGGCGCAGGCGACGCTCAAAGCCGTCGGTGTGACGGGGCAGGCCAGCAATGGGTTGCTGGAGCAGTTGATCAATCAGCAGGCGTATCAGATTTCGTTCAATGAGGTGTTCCACATGCTGGGGTGGGTGTTTATCTGCCTGATTGGCGTGGTGTGGATGGCGCGGCCGCCGTTTGGGGCTAAGGCGGGGCCTGGGGCGGATCATTGATCGCTGGGTGTGATGAAAGAGGCCGCAGTGATGCGGCCTCTTTTTGATTTTGATCGTCATCCCGGCGCACCCCACAAGAGGGGGCGAGGGCCGAAAGCGCTCTTCAACAGCCGAATGGCTAGTCATCCAGTAGCGTCGGTATCGGGTTGTCGCCTCGTGGCCAGCTTGCCGCCTGCGCGGCGGGCGTTTCGATCGGCTGCCGCCGCTCGAGTCACTTTTCTTTTGCTGGCCCAAAAGAAAAGTAACCCAAAGAAAGTGGCCTGATAACGCCTGCAGCATCGTGTTTGGATAAGCCAGAACGCTCGAGGCGCGTCGTTGTGGGACAACCTCCAAGGGTACACAGGGGGTACCTCAAAGCGCTGCGCAACGCGCCCGAATCGCTGAGGACTTAAACCGGAGCCTCGCTGCGCATCGGCTTTGGTCGTTCCGCATTCCCTTTGCCGCCGGCTTGTCTGTGGGAGCGCACCCTGTGCGCGACAGCCACGCTGCGGTGTACCACTCCGTAGGTTTGTCGCGCACAGGGTGCGCTCCCACAAAAAAAGCCGAGCGGCAAGATTGATCCGCCATCCACGGACTTGCGTCCTCCCTTGTAGGAGCGCACTTGTGCGCGACCGCACCGCCTGGATGTGCCGCTCGGTCGGCTGGTCGCGCGCAGGGTGCGCTCCGCTCTGCGGGCAGAGTCGGTTAGAGAGAGCAGTTTCGTGTTACTTGATCGAACACGATGCGGCGATCCATTCAGACGTCCAAACAACAACGGCCCGTCATGGGCCGTTGTTGTTTCACTCCATCAAGGATTGAACGCGACGCCCACCAGCGCCATCGTTTCGCCGCGGTTGGAGCCCTTGATGCCGGCGTTGGAGACGTGGCGGATCTGGAAGGTCCAGTGGTCGCCTTGCCAGCCGACGGAGTTGACGAATTCGCCGCCGCTGCTGAGCGCCAGCGTGCGGCCGCCCTGGGCGGCGATCTCGGAGGTCCAGAACAGGTGGTGGTACCAGTCGTCGCCGTTGCCGTAGCGCATGCGCACGCCGCCGCCGAGCAGCCATACGTCATCGGAAACGGCGTTGCCGTACTTGGAGACATTGCGGCCATTGATAAAGCCCAGGGAGGCGGCTGGCGCCCACGAGAATCGGCTGTTGCCGAAGGCGTGTTCGCCCCAGATGCTTTCGATCCACGCCGTATTGGTCCAGTAACTGTCTGAGTAGCTTCGGCCGCCGCTGATTTCGATACGGGGGTCGGCCAGGGTCGTAGCGGAAATGCCCATCAGGGCCAGCGCAACCGCACTGCGCAGGAGGGGATGTCGCATGGTCTTTCTTCTTTGACTTTGGGGGAGGAGTTTGTGCACCGCTAAGTTTAATAACTTATTGGACCGACCGGTACTGGAAATAGGTCGAATCGAGACAACACAGCGTTGCCTGGGCGGCACGAGTGGCCGGCATCCTTCGCGGTCACGGGGTCAGCTTGTCTCAAGCGGCGTGAAGCGCACGCGGAGAACACCGTAAAACTACGGCGATACCAAGGTAGGGGTTGGGCCTCCCGGCCGGTCCTGGTGGCTTAAAGCAGGACGCCGTCCACCGGCTGCAGCGGCGCTGGCAGGTCGCGCTGACCCAGCAATTCGCCCAGGCCGATTTCGACCGTGCGGCACATCGCATCCAGGGCCAGGTCGTTGGGCAGGCGGTCGAAGGGATTCTCGATCTGGTCACCCAGTGCATCGAGCCCGAAGAAGGTGTACGAGAGCACGCCGACCATCAGTGGTGTCACCCAGCCCACGCTGCTGATCAGGCAGAACGGCAGCAGCAGGCAGTACACATAGACCGTTCGATGCAGGAGCAGGATGTAGGCGAGCGGGATAGGTGTGCCCTGGATGCGCTCGCAACCGCCCAGCACATAGGACAGGCGCGTCACCTGCGCATCGATGTTGGCCAGCAGCATGGGATCGAGCCGGTGCTCCCGATGCAGCTGCGCATAGCCCTGAGCGATGAGTGCGAGCAGCACGTTCGGCGGATTGGGCCGGCCGGCCAGCGCGGCGGCCTCCTCAGGCGTCAGCCAGCGAGACACCTCGTCGCCCGGCGCGGTACCGCGTAGCTGATGACGCAGCGCGTGGGCGAAGGCAATCAGTCGATGCACCATGCGTTCGCGTTCCGACGCCGTGAGGCTGTCGGGCAGGCTCACCGTCTGCCTGGCGAGATTGCGCACCACGATCAGCAACTCACCCCACAGCGTGCGCGCCTCCCACCAGCGTTCGTAGGCCACCGTGTTGCGAAAGCCCAGGAAGATCGCCAGCGTCAGTCCCATCAGGGTCAGCGGGATGGCCCCCAGCTCGACCCCGGTATGCGGCAGGTGTCGTTCCAGCAGCACCACCGCCCCGGCCAGCAGCACCATGCCCAGCACGCGCTTCCAGATCACCGGGATGATCGATCCGCGCAGGGTGAACAGCATCAATCGAAGCGAGCGATGCGGGGGATGGATGACCATGGGAAAGGCGCGGCGGGAGTGTAGAAAAATCTTACCGCGTGACGCCTGGCCCGGCCGGCCAAGTGTTGACCTTTATTTATTACCCGGGCAATATCCGCCTTCACTTTATACCCGGACAAAACCATGACTGTTCCAGCCTCCTGCATTGCTTTCGACGGCCACCGCCGCATTGCTGCCGGTTCGCTGGCCGAGGTCGCCCTGGCGACCAAGCGCGCGGTCGACGCCGGGGTCGACGGACCGGTGCTGGTCTTCGACGAACTCGATGGGCGTCCGCTGGAACTCGACCTGCGCGGCACGCTCGCCGACGTACTTGCCCGCCTCCCCGCGTCGTCGCAGGACGACGAACTTGCGCCGCGCGGCCCCGGCCGCCCGAAGCTGGGCGTGGTTGCACGTGAGGTCACCTTGTTGCCGCGTCATTGGGACTGGCTGGCTAGCCAGCCTGGTGGTGCATCGGCCAGCTTGCGGCGGCTGGTCGACGAGGCACGTCGCACTCATGCTGAGCGCGATGCGGCCCGTCTGGCGGGTGAAGCGGTCGATCGCTTCATGAGCGCGATGGCGGGTAATCTCCCGGGTTATGAAGAAGCCTCGCGCGCATTCTGGCGAAAGGAGCGCGAGCGTTTCATGCAGGTGACGGATGCATGGCCCGCCGATGTGCGCGAGCATGTGCGGCGTCTGGCCACGCGTGCATGGCAAGCCAGCGTCGCCGACTGATCTCCCCTCCCCATCGCGGAATGATTCGATGTCATCTCTTGCTGCAAAGCAGCCCCTGCTTATCGAAGGACCGATTGCCAAGACGCTGCTGATGTTCGCGTTGCCCATCTTGGGCAGCACGGTGCTGCAGTCGCTCAATGGCTCCGTCAATGCGATGTGGATCGGCCACTACCTGGGCGAAGCCGCGCTCACGGCGGTGAGCAACGCCAACCTGATCCTGTTCCTGCTGCTGGGCGCGGTGTTCGGCCTGAGCATGGCCTGCACCATCCTGATCGGCCAGAGCCTGGGCGCGCGCAACATGCTCGAGGCCAAGCGTGTGGTCGGCACCGGTGTGACGTTCTTCGTCTCGGTCTCCATCATCGTGGCCATCGCCGGTTACTTCGGCACGCCGTGGATGCTCAACGCGCTCAATACGCCGGTCGATGCACAGGCGTTCGCGGTGCCTTACCTGCGCATCATCTTCATCGCCGTGCCGTCGATGTACTTCTACGCCTTCCTGATGATGACGCTGCGCGGCGCGGGCGATTCGCGCACGCCGTTCTTCTTCATGGCGTTGTCGGTGCTGATGGACATCGTACTCAACCCGCTGCTGATCTTTGGCGTAGGGCCGTTCCCGCGGATGGGCATCGCCGGCTCGGCCACTTCGACCTTGATTGCGCAGTCGGTGGCGCTGGTCGCCTTGCTGGTCACGCTGTACCGGCGCAAGCATTTCCTGCGCCTCACGCGCAGCGAGCTGGGGTATCTGAAGCCCGATATGGAGATCCTGCGCTCGCTGGTGTTCAAGGGCCTGCCGATGGGCCTGCAGATGATCGTGATCTCCAGCTCCGCGATGATCATGATCCACATGGTGAACAACTACGGCTCCAAGACCACCGCCGCGTACGGCGCAGCGACGCAGCTGTGGACCTATGTGCAGATGCCGGCCATGGCGATCGGCGCGGCGGTGTCGTCGATGGCGGCGCAGAACGTGGGCGCAAAACTGTGGGACCGCGTGAGCCGCATCACCAAGGTGGGCGTGCTCTACAACTTCCTCTTGAGCGGCATGCTCATTGCGCTGATCTATCTGTTCAACCACGCTGCGCTTGGCATGTTCCTGCCCAATGACGGCGAGGCGCTGGCGCTGGCGCAGCACCTCAACAGCATCGCGGTGTGGTCGTTCATGTTTTTCGGCGTGACCTTCGTGCTGTTCGGTGTGGTGCGTTCCACCGGCGCCGTGGTGCCGCCGCTGGTGATTTTGTTTATCTCGATGTGGCTGTTCCGCCCGCCGTTTGCACTGGCGCTGGCGCCGCGGCTGGGCGCCGATTCGATCTGGTGGAGTTTCCCGCTGGGCTCGCTGGCCTCGATGCTGATGGCGATGGGCTACTACAAGTGGGGCGGCTGGCGTCGCGCACGCATGTTGGCCACGCCGATCGACAAGGCCGGCCTGAACAAAGCCGGCGAAGAAGCCGCCGTGGCGGGCCAGCAGGCACCCACGACCGGGCAAGGCGTGCCCGCTTCAGCGGAATAATCTGTCTCGCCCTGCGCGTGGATGCGCGCAGGGTGAACCAGGTTTCACACATTGCCACGTACCTGTCATCCGGGCTGCCTAGGGTGTCCGGATGACTCGCATGAACCTCTCGCGCCGGCAGTTTCTGCGCGGCATGGTCGATATGGTCGGCGCCGCCACGGCTGCCGAACTGGGCTTGCTCGCCTGGTCCTCGCCCGCCATCGGCGACGAGAAGATGGCGCGCATGGCCATGCCGCAGCTTGCCGCGCCCAAGGTGCCGCTGGTGAACCCGGTGACCCTGGCGCGCTTCGTGGACCCCTTGCCGCTGCCTGCCATCGCCAAGCCGACGGGGCAGCGGGCGCATCCCGCTTATCCAGGCAAGCAACTGCCGTTCTATCGGATGGAGATGCGCGCTTTCAAGACGCAGCTGCATCGCGATCTGCCGCCCACGCCCATGTGGGGTTACGAGGGTTCGTTTCCGGGGCCGACCTTGCTGGCCCGGCGCGACGAGCCGCTGTTGATCGAATGGGCCAACGCGCTGCCCGAAAAGCATTTCCTGCCGATCGATCACAATATCCACGGCGCCGAGCGCGACAAGCCCCAAGTACGCACAGTGACGCATGTGCATGGCGCGCGCGTGCCGCCATCAAGCGATGGTTATCCGGAAGAATGGTTCGTGCGCGGTCATTCCAGCGTGTCGCATTATCCCAATGCGCAGGATGCCGCCACGCTCTGGTACCACGATCACGCGATGGGGATCACGCGCCTCAATATCTACGCGGGGCTGCTTGGTGCGTATCTCATCGAGGACGATGCAGAGTCGTCACTCAATCTTCCCAACGGCGAATGCGATCTGCCGCTGATCCTGTGCGACCGACTGATCGCGAAGGACGGGCAGCTCTATTACCCCGTCTCTGATGATCCGGACGCGCCGTGGGTTTCCGAGTGCAATGGCAACGCCATCCTGTGCAATGGCAAGTTGTACCCGTACTTCGAGGTCGAGCCGCGCCGCTATCGCTTGCGACTCGTCAACGCAGCCAATACCCGCTTCTACGAGATGTCGTTGTCCGGCGGGCTGACGTTTACGCAGATCGCCAGTGATCAAGGCCTGCTGGCGGCGCCTGTGCCACGTCAGCGCGTCACGCTCTATCCAGCCGAACGCGCCGATGTGGTGATCGACTTCACCGGCATGGCTGGCAAGCAGGTACAGCTGCGCCAGCAGGCGGAAGCGATCATGGAGTTTCGCGTGCGCGACAAGGGGCGCCGAGACGCTGGCGTGATGCCGACCACGCTACGCACGATCGAGCGCCTTGCCGTGGCGAGCGCCGTGCGCGATCGCGTGCTGACGCTGGGCGAACAGGACGATGCCGGAGGCAGCCCGATGATGATGATGCTCAACGGCAAGCATTGGTCCGCTCCGATCACCGAAGACCCGCGGCAGAACACCACCGAAATCTGGAGCATGGTGAACCTCACCGGCGATGCGCATCCGATGCATCTGCATCTGGTGCGCTTTCAGGTGTTGGAGCGCCGGCCGTTCGATCTTTTCGCGTGGAACGAAAGCAAGACGCTCAAGTACACGGGGCCGGCGATACCGCCTGGGCCCGAGGAGATGGGGTGGAAGGATACGGTGCGTGCGGATCCGGGGATGGTGACGCGGATCATCGCGAGGTTCGAGGGTGAACCTGGGCGTTATGTGTGGCATTGCCATCTGCTGGAGCATGAGGACAACGAGATGATGAGGCCGTTTCAGTTGTTGCCGGGGTGACGCCTGGTAGATGGCCAAGAGCCACGCAGCTCGTGGTTGCCGGGCCGCTCTCTGTAGGAGCGCACTTGTGCGCGACCAGCCTACGGAGCGGTACACCCAAACGCCGCGGTCGCGCACAAGGTGCGCTCCTACAAGGGACGACATTCCGGAGACGACGTATCAATCTTGCCGGTCGGCTCTTTGTGGGAGCGCACCCTGTGCGCGACAAACCTACGCAGCGGGACACTCACGTGCGCCAGTCGCGCACAGGGTGCGCTCCCACAGACAAGCCGCCAAGCCGGCGATCACCCGCTAGTCAGGCGCGCACCGCTACCGCGGCGAAACACCCAATCCCTCGATATCGCAAACCAATAAGACGTCCAAACGTGCGCCATCGCACGATCTAAACAGTCCATCGAAAGGGCAATTTCTTGCTGATGCGCAATCATCTCGCAACGGCAAGCGCTCGCAAGCCAACGTGTACAGGCCATCGCAGCCTCCATTGACACGCAAGCCCTTGCGACGTCTCCCCACTGTCATCTAACCGGAAATTCCTGTCGCAAAAGCGCCAAGGGTCCGTCATCTGTGCGGACGAGACTCGCCCCCGGCTGGCGCCGCCAAAGGTTGCGAACAGGCGCCAGCTAATCAGGGGGAACACCGGCGCAGCCTTCGTTCAGAAGCTGCTGGAGATCGAAGTCATGTCCATGACGCACGTTCGCAAGCGGCTGTTGCCGTTTGTCATTGGTACGCTTTCCGTCGGCCTTGCCGGCGTGGTGAGCGCCCAGAGCAACTCCACCGATCAGAATGCTGTTTCGACCAGTCAGGCTCCCGCCACTGGCGTCACCGTGCTGCACCGGCCGGGCGGCGACGACAGCAACGACGATCGCACCAATACACCCATCAAGCATGTGATCCTGCTGATCGGTGAAAACCGCACGTTCGATCACGTCTACGCCACGTACACGCCGCCGAAGGGACAGAGCGTGCACAACCTGCTGTCCGAAGGCATCGTCAATGCCGACGGCACGCCGGGTCCGAATGTCGCCGCTGCCAGGCAGTGGCAGGCCACCAGCACCGGCAAGTTTGCGCTGGCGCCCAAGCACACCACCGCGTACGCCACGCTGCCGCTGATGAATACCGGCGGTGCGCCCACGCAGGCACCGTTTGCTTCAGCCGCGCAGGCACAGGCCATCGAGCCGGCACTCCCGTCCGATGCGTACGGCGAACTCGCCGCCGGCGGCACGGGCCTGCCCAACGACGTGGTCGACACGCGCTTCCCGTCGCAGCTGGCCAACGCGCCCGTCGATATGCACGCATCGATCAGCTACGACGATTACGCCAATAGCCCGGTGCATCGCTTCTTCCAGATGTGGCAGCAGATGGACTGCGATGTCCACGCAGGCACCGCGAAGAATCCCAGCGGCTGCCGCATGGACCTGTTCCCGTGGGTGGAAACCACGATCGGTGCAGGCACCAATGGCAAGGCGCAGCCGGCCGGGTTCGACGACCAGACCACGGGCGAAGGCTCCACCGCGATGCAGTTCCTCAACATCGCCAAGGGCGACGCGCCCTATTTCGCCGAGCTCGCCCGCACCTATACGCTGAGCGACAACTTCCACCAGTCGGTGATGGGCGGCACGGGCGCCAACCACATCATGCTGGGCTTCGGTGACCTGATCTATTACGCCGATGGCAATGGCGATCCGGCCACGCCGCCGTCGAACCAGATCGAGAACCCGGACGCCCAGGCGGGCACCAACAACTGGTATGTGCAGGACGGCTACAGCGGCGGTTCCTACGTCAACTGCGCGGACGACACGCAGCCCGGCGTGGGCGTCGTGAAGGACTATCTGAAGTCCCTGCCGTATCGCACTTTCCACGGCACCGACTGCAAGAAGAACGCCTATTACCTGGTGAACAACTACAACCCGGGCTATCTGGGTGATGGCACGCCGGCACCGCTGGGCGCGCAGCAGTTCACCATCCCGCCGACGCGCCAGGACAACCTCGCGCTGCTGCTGAATCGCCACCACGTGTCATGGAAGTACTACGGCGAAGGCTATGCCAGCGGCAAGGAGAACGGTGAAGCGGGCACGTTCTGCAACATCTGCGATCCGTTCCTGTACTCCACGCAGGTCATGACCAATCCCAAGCTGCGTGCGAACAACCAGGACATCACCGATCTCTACAACGACATCCAGAACGACACGCTGCCGGCGGTTTCCATCGCCAAGCCGGACGGCATCCTGGACGGCCACCCGGCCTCGTCCAAGCTGGATCTGTTCGAAGGCTACGTGAAGAAGATCGTCGAGCTCGCCAAGGCCAACCCCAAGGTGTGGAACGACACCGTGATCATGGTGACCTTTGACGAAGGCGGCGGCTATTACGATTCGGGCTATGTGCAGCCGATCGACTTCTTCGGCGACGGCACGCGCATCCCGATGCTGGTGATCTCGCGCTACTCCGAAGGCGGCCGCGTGGTGCACACGTACTACGACCATGTGTCCTTCGACAAATTCGTCGAAGCCAACTGGGGCCTGCGCGAGACCATTTCCCATCGCAGTCGCGACAACCTGCCCAACCCGGTGTCGCTGCCCAACAATCCGTATGTGCCACTCAATGCGCCGGCCATCGGCAACTTGATGAACATGTTCTCGTTCGGCAGCGATGGCCGTGGCCACGGCTACGCAGCAGCTGAAACACAGGACTGATGCAATAGCGCGGACCGGACCCTGCCCGCGAAAGCGGGTGGGGTCTTTCGTGCGTTGGAGGTACTGCCGACTATGAATCCTTCAAGTTCCGCCGCAGACGGCCGTCGCGGTCACGCGGTGTCGCGCTTCGTCGCGATCCTGGTGTTGCTGGGTGCGGCGTTCATCGGCGAACCGGGCCATGCCGACCCCGGCGACTTTCAGGCGATGCCGGGACTTTGGAAGATCACCACGCGTGTCTTCGATCACGGCAAGCAAGGCGAGCCACAGGTGACCTGGCATTGCGTGGACGAAGGCCCGGATCCGTGGGTGGAATTTGCCCAGCTCCCCGTGCCTGGTTATGGCCAGTGCGAACGCGTCGACCAGCATCGGAGCAGTACGGCGCTCAGTTGGTCTTTGCAGTGTTCGGGTTTGACGGATGCTGCGCGAGGGCGGGTGAAGTTTGATTCCGCGGAGCACTACACGGCGAGTGTGAGTCTTGGCGGGAAGGATGTAGTGCAGGTCGAGGGGGCCAGGGTGGCGGCGTGTACGAGTCCGAAGGATTGATCACACCTTGGCAGGACCTGCTTGTCTGTGGGAGCGCACCCTGTGCGCGACAAACCGACGGAGCGGTACACCCCGGCGTGGCTGTCGCGCACAGGGTGCGCTCCCACAAAATGAACGATCCCCACCTCTCCGACGCGACCTGGGAGCGAGCGAAACCCATGTAGGAGCGCACTTGTGCGCGACCGCAGCGCGCGGGTGTCCTGCTCCGTTGGCTGGTCGCGCACAAGTGCGCTCCTACAGAAAGCAGCCACGCACTGGGCTCTGGCGCTCAACTGGGGCCAAATAGAGGCGACGCGCCTCACCCCAACGCCGTCTGCGCCTTCAACGCCCTCTTCGCCGCCCGCTTCACCCGGCGTGCCTCCTTGCGAATCTTGCGATCGTAATTCCACAAATAAATCGCCGGCGTGCTCAGCAGCGTCAACAGCTGCGATACCAACAACCCGCCCACGATGGCGACGCCCAGCGGCTGGCGCATTTCCGAACCGACGCCGAAGCCGATGGCGAGCGGCAGCGCCGCACCCATCGCCACCAGCGTGGTCATGGTGATCGGGCGGAACCGCACGAGCGCGGCTTCCTTGATCGCGTCAGGCGGCGACAAGCCGCGTTCGCGTTGTGCAACGAGTGCAAAGTCGACCATCAAGATCGCGTTCTTCTTCACGATGCCAATCAGCATCAGGATCGCGATGATGGCCATCAGGGTGAGCTGCGTCTGGGTGACCAGCATCGCCAGGAAGGCGCCGGCGCCGGCGGCTGGCAGCGTGGAGAGAATGGTCAGCGGATGGCCGAGGCTCTCGTAGAGGATGCCCAGCACGATGTACATGGCGATGATCGCGCCGATCAGCAGCACCATTCCGTTGCTCTTGGCCTGCTGCAGTCGCTGGTTCTGGCCGGTCCATTCGATGCGAACGCCTTCGGGCAGGCCCACGATGATGCCCGCGTTCTCCACCAGCCGGGTGCCTACATCCTGGGTGACATCCTTGGCCAGGTTGTAGTTGATGGTCGAGGCTTCGAGCTGGTTGTGATGGCGGATGCGGGTCGGGCTCATATTGGGCTCGATGCGCGAGATCGCCGACAGCGGAATCATTTCACCCTGCGCATTTCGCACGCGCACATTGAGCAGCGCCTCGGGGCTCAGCGACGTTGCCGAGCTCGAAGTGAGCACCACCCAGTACTGGTTGATGTCCGAATAGATCACCGACACCTGGCGCTGACCGAAGGAGTTGAGCAACGCGGTGTCCACATCGCCCATCGTCACGCCCAGGCGACCGGCCGCGTTGCGGTCCACTTTCAGCTGCTGCTGCTTGCCGACCAGGTCGAAGTTGCTGCCAACGTCGCGAAATTCCTTGGTCTTGCGCATCTGCTGGACCATCTTCAGCGTCCACGGCTGCAGGTCTTCGCCATTGCTGCCGATCAGCTGGAATTCGTAGGCGCCGCCCTTGTCGCCACTGCCGCCGCCGCCGAGGAACTGCACCAGGCTCAGCGAGACGCGTATGCCAGGCAACGCGTCGTACTGCTTGGACAGACGCTCCATCACCACCTTGGCGCTGTCGTGGCGATCGTTCGGGCCGCTGCCCTTGGTCTTCAGGTCGACGAACATGGTACCCGCGTTGCCCACGGCGCCGTTGCCATCGTTGCCACCCAGCGTGGTGAGCACATCGAGCACCGCTGGGTCGGCCTTCATGATGTCGGCGGCCTTCTGCGCCTGCGTGGCCATCAGCGTGGGCGAGATATTGGCGTCGGCGCGGATATCGCCCTGCAGCATGCCGATGTCTTCTTCGGGCATGAAGTTGCCGCCCGCGGTCGCCACCACGGCCCAGCCGAGCACAAACGTCGCAATGAGCAGAACCAGGGGCTGCCAACGCATCACGCGGCGATGGTGCATGGCCCAGTCCAGTGAGCGTTCGTACACGCGGTGGAGACCCTTGTCGAAGCGCTCCAGCGCCAGCTCCATGCGACCAGGCGTGCGCTCGCCGGGCTCTTCATGTTTGAGCAGCTTGCCGCACAGCGCCGGGGTCAGCGTGAGCGAGACCAGGGCGGAGATCACCACCGCCGCCGTCAGCGTCACCGAGAACTCGCGCAGCAGCATGATCAGCATGTTGTTGCCGAACAACAGCGGTGCAAACACCGCCACCAGCGACAGCGTGATCGATACCACCGTGAAACCGATTTCTCGCACGCCGATCAAGGCAGCCTGCAACGGCGCTTCGCCCTTCTCCATGTGGCGCACGATGTTCTCGATCACCACGATGGCGTCGTCGACCACGAAGCCGATGCACAGCACCAGCGCCACCAGCGACAAGGTATTGAGCGTATAGCCCAGCGCCAGCATCACCACGAAGGCGCCGGCCAGCGAGAGCGGCACGCTCAGCGAGGCGATCAGCGTGGGCCGCATGCGCCGCAGGAACACCAGCATCACCAGCACCACCATCACGATACTGATCAGCAGTGCGACCTGGACTTCGTGCAAGGCCGACTTGGTGGTCGTGGTGAGGTCGAAGATCGGGGTGATCTGCACATCCGCCGGCATCCACTGGCGGAACTCCGGCAGGCGTCGGCGGATCTCGTCCACCGTTTCCACCGCGTTCGCTTCGGGGCGTTTGCTGATCTGCATCGCCACGGTCGACTGGGCGTTGAACCAGGCGCCCTGATAGATATCCTGCTGGCCGCTGGTCACCTTGGCCACGTCGGAAAGGCGCACAGGCGAACCGTTCCTCGACGCGATCAGCACGTTGGCGAAATCGGACGCCTCGCTCAGGCCATCGTTGGCCGTCACCGTCATCTGGGTGCGGCCATCGGTGAGGATGCCTTGCGGCGACGTCACGTTTGCCGCGATCAGCGCATTGCGCACGTCATTGGCGGTGAGATTCTTCGCGGCCAGCGCGTTGATATCCAACTCCACGCGCACCGCGTGCGGTGTGCCGCCGAATACCTGCACCTGCGCGACGCCAGGAATCTGCGCCACCGCCGGCTTCAGCAACGTATCGGTGAGGTCGTACAGCTTGTCCTGCGGCAGCCCCGTCGAGGTCAGCGAGACCAGCAGGATGGGAATCTGCGAGGTGTCGAACTTGAAATACTGCGGCGGGCTGGGCAGCGCCGGCAGATCGGCCTGGGCCGCATTGATCGCTGCCTGCACGTCGCGCGCCGCCTTGTCGGCGGTGCGATCAAAGGTGAAGCGCACCTGGATCGACGCCGAGCCCTCCGATGCATTGCCGTACATGTCGTCGATGCCCGGGATACGCCCGATATGGCGCTCCAGCGGCGCGAGCACGGTGGACGCCATGGTCTGCGCGCTCGCCCCCGGCATCGAGGCGACGATATACACGCCGGGAAATTCCAGCGACGGCAGTGCAGCCACGCCGAGCAGGCGATATGCGAACGCACCCGCAAGCAGCAGGCCAAGCGCCAGCAGCGACGTGCCCACGGGGCGACGGATGAGGGGGGCGAAGATATTCACTCAGGTTTCCATACCAGTTAGGGCGCGCGCCGTTACCCAGGCAGACCATCAGCGAGGGCGTACGTTCACGTAAGCAAGGCAAAGAGCCCGCACATAGTGCCATTTATGCCTGCATTGGCGGCATGGGCGAATGTGCCTGAAGTCGGTCCGTGCCGGAAGGCAGGGGTGGGGAGGGTTAGTGGTGACGGGGTTTTGGAGGTGGGTTTGGTGGGGGAGGTGGACTTTGGGCTTGTCGTCGTGGTGCGGACAGGGCTTTTGCTTTTGCTCGTTGTCTTGCCGCCGTTAGCCCTTTTGCTCGTCATTCCGCCGTACGCCGGAGGCGCTTTTCAACAGCGAAGGCTGGTCATCCTGCTTCTTCAGTCTTTGGCTGTTGCCTTGAGGCCAGGGTGCCGCCTACGCGGCGGGCGTTTCGAACGGCTGCCACCGCTCGAGTCACTTTTCTTTTGCTGGCCCAAAAGAAAAGTAACCCAAAGAAAATGGCCTGATAACGCCCGCAGCATCGTGTTGGGATAAGCCCGAACGGTTGAGGCGCGCTGTTGTGGGACAACCTCCGAGGGTACACAGCGGATACTTCCAAGCGCTGCGCAACGCGCCCGAATCGCTGAGGACTTAAAGCGGGGCCTCGCTGCGCGTTGGCTTTGGAGCCTCCCTATTCAAATTGGGTGCCGCGCCTGGCGCTTGTCTGTGGGAGCGCACCCTGTGCGCGACAGCCACGCTGCGGTGTACCGCTCCGTAGGTTTGTGGCGCACAGGGTGCGCTCCCACAGAAGAGCCGACCGGCAAGATTGATCCGCCATCCACAGGCCAGCGCGACCTCTTGTAGGAGCGCACTTGTGCGCGACCGCGGCGTGTTGGTGCACCGCTCCGTCGGCTGGCAGCGCACAAGCGCGCTCCTACAAAAGAGCGGTCGCGACGATCCCTGCGAAACTACCCTACCCCTCAGCCCGCCGCCGTCTGCACCTTCAGCCTCCGCTTGGCCGCCCGCTTCGCCCGCCGGGCTTCCTTGTGCAGCTTCCGGTCGTAGTTCCACAGGTAAATCGCCGGTGTGCTCAGCAAGGTCAGCAGCTGCGATACCAGCAGGCCGCCCACGATGGCCACACCCAGCGGCTGGCGCAGTTCGGAGCCGATGCCGAAGCCGACGGCGAGGGGCAGGGCCGCGCCCATCGCCACCAGGGTGGTCATGGTGATGGGACGAAAGCGCACCAACGCCGCTTCGCGAATCGCATCCGGTGGCGACATGCCGTGTTCGCGTTGCGCCACCAAGGCGAAGTCGACCATCAGGATCGCGTTTTTCTTCACGATGCCGATCAGCATCAGGATCGCGATGATGGCCATCAGCGACATCGAGGTGCCGGTGACCAGCAGCGCCAGGAAGGCTCCCGCGCCCGCGGCCGGCAGGGTGGAGAGAATGGTCAGCGGATGGCCCAGGCTCTCGTACAGAATGCCCAGCACGATATACATCGCCAGGATCGAACCCAGGAGTAGCACGTTCGCATTGGACTTGGTTTCCTGCAGGTTCTGCGCGTCGCCGGAATAGCCCAGTTGAATACCCGGCGGCAGGCGCGCGTCGGACACGATCTGCTCGATCAGCGCCGTCGCCTTGTCCCGCGGCAGGCCCTGTTCGAGGTTGTAGTAGATCTGCGTCGCTTCGAGCTGGTTGGTGTGGATGACCAGCGACGGCTGCACCGCCTGCTCGATATGCGCCACGGCCGACAGCGGCACCATGTTGCCGCTGTCGCTGCGCACATAGGTATTGAGCAGCGTGTCGGGACTGAGCGAACGTTCGGCTGACGAGGTCAGCACCACCCAGTACTGGTTGATATTGGAATAGATGATCGACACCTGGCGCTGTCCGAACGCGTTGTACAGCGCCGAGTCGATATTGCCCATGCTCAGCTGCAGGCGTCCTGCGGTGAGGCGGTCGACCGTGAGCATCTGCTGCTTGTCGACATCGTCGTAATCGCTGCTGACGTCGCGGAATTCCTTGTGCTTGCGCATCTGCTGGGTGACTTTATAAGCCCACGGCTGCAGGTCCACGTTGTCGCTGCTGATCAGCTGGAAGCTTTCGCTGCCGCGATTGGCATTGTTGTTGTCGTTGAAGAAACCGATGGAATTGAGCGCGACATGCAGGTCGGGCAGCTTCTCGTAGGCCTTGTTGAGTCGCGCGATGGTGTCCTTGATCGACTCGTCGCGCATGCCGACACCATGGCCGCGCGGCTTGAGGTCGACGAACATGGTCGCCTGGTTGCCCACCGCGCCGCCGGCGTTGTCGCTGCCAAGGAAGGTGGTGACGTCCAGCACCGCCGGGTCGGCCAGCATGATGGCGGCCGCCTTCTTCGCGCGCTCGGCCATCAGCGTGGGCGAGATATTGATGTCCGCCTTCACATCGCCCTGGATCATGCCGATGTCTTCCTGCGGCATGAAATCGAAACCGTAGAGTTTGACCACCGCCATCGCCATGCCCACGGTGAGCGTGAGCAGGATGAGCGGCTGCCAGCGCATCAGGCGCCGGTGCCGCATGGCCCAGTCGAGCGCCGTCTGGTAGATGCGATGCAGCCAGCGATCGAACCGTTCCAGCGCGCGCTCCATGCGATTGGGCACGCGCCCGCCCGCGTTTTCCAGCGTGAGATAGCGGCCGCACAGCGCAGGCGTCAGCGTGAGCGAGATGACGGCAGAGATCACCACGGCGGCCGTCAAGGTGACTGAAAACTCGCGCAGCAGCATGGTGAACTGGTTGTTGCCGAACAGCAGCGGCGCGAAGACGGCGATCAGCGACAGCGTGATCGAGACCACGGTGAAGCCGATTTCCTTCACGCCATCCAGCGAGGCCTGCAAGGGTGGTGAGCCGTGTTCCATGTGGCGCACGATGTTTTCGATCACCACGATGGCGTCGTCGACCACGAAGCCGATGCACAGCACCAGCGCGACCAACGACAAGGTATTGAGGGTGAAGCCCAGTATCCACATCACGGTGAACGCGCCCGCCAGCGACAGCGGCACGCTCAGCATGGCGATCAGGGTTGGCCCCACCCGGCGCAGGAACACCAGCATCACCAGCGCCACCAGCAAGACGCTGATCATCAGCGCCACTTCCACCTCGTGCAGCGCTGACTTGGTGGTCTGGGTCAGGTCGAAGATGGGTGTGATCTTCAGGTCGGCCGGCAGCCACGCGCGCATCTGCGGCAGTTTCGCCCGCACTGCATCCGCCGTGGCGACGGCATTGGCTTCCGGGCGTTTGCTGATGCGCACGGCGACGGCGCGATGGTTGTTGAACCATGCCGCCTGGTACTCATCCTGCTGGCCGGTGCTCACCTTGGCCACGTCGGACAGGCGCACCTGCGAACCCTTCTGGATCGCGATCAGCAGCTTGCCGAATTCCTGCGGCGTGCTGAGCGCGTCGGTGGCGGCGACCGTCATCTGGGTGTGGCCGTCGGTGAGCGCGCCTTCGGGTGAGGTCACGTTCGCAGCGCGCAAGGCGTTCGCCACATCGTTGGCGGTCAGGCCTTTCGCGGCCAGCGCGCCGGTGTCCAGTTCAACGCGCACTGCCTTCGGCCGGCCGCCGATGACACGCACCTGCGCCACGCCGGGAATCTGCGAGAGCGCCGGATTGATCAGCGTGTCGGCCAGGTCGTAAAGCCTGTCCGGCGGCAGCGAATTGGAAGTCAGCGACAGCAGCAACACCGGGATGTTGGCCGTGTTGAACTTGTAGTAGCGCGGCGGGATAGGGATGTTGGCCGGCAGATCCGCCTGCGCCGCGTTGATCGCCGCCTGCACGTCGCGCGCAAGCTTGTCGGTGTTGTTGCCGAAATTGAAGATGATGCGCACCGAGGTCGAGCCGTCATTGCTCTCCGAATGCATCTCCTTGATGCCGGGAATGCGTCCGAGGTGACGCTCCAGCGGCGCCGCCACGGTCGACGCCATGGTCTGCGCATTGGCGCCAGGCAACTCCGTGTAGACCACCATGCCCGGGAATTCGAGCGACGGCAGCGCCGCCACGCCGAGCAGCAGATACGCCCAGAAGCCGGCCAGCGCGAGACCGAACGCCAGCACCGAAGTGCCGATCGGACGACGTATGAATGGTGCGAACAGATTCACGGTGTGCGTATCGTCGTCGGCAGCGCGCCCTCGTCCGCGCCCTGGACACGAGCGGCCCTGCGGTCAGCCAGCTCTATCGCACGTTATGCACGCAATGCTGCGTTAACGAATGTGCCGTAAGTGCGTATAGGCCAAGCGTCATGTCTCTGACGCCTGCGCGATTCACGCGATCGTCACTTCAGCGTGACGCAAGCAAAAGACGTCGTGGCGCGGACTTCAGTCGGTCTGCAACTCAGCCACGAAGTCGTAGATGTCGCCGCGATACCACGAGGTGGTGAACTCCACCACGCGGCCGTCATCGAGAAAACTGCGGCGCTCGATGTTGAGGCCGGCGCTGCCTGCGGGTACATGCAGCAGGCGGGCCTGCTGCGCGCCGAGCGACACGGCGCGCAGGCGTTGCAGCGCACGACGCGGCCGGGCGCCCAGCGTTTCGAGGATCTCGTACAGCGAGTCCTGCACGATGGTCGGGTCCGGCAGAATGCTGGCCGGCACCACGCTGCGCTCGATCGCCAGCGGCTCTTCCTTGGCGTAGCGCACGCGATGCAGGCGGGCCACCAGCACGCCCGGCGACAGATTGAGCGCCATCGATTCTTCAGGCGTCACTTCGCCAATGATGCGTTCGGAAAATTCCGAGCGCGGATTGAGACCACGCGCACGCAAGTCTTCGGTGAAGCTGGTGAGCCGCGACATTGGCTTGATGATGCGCTCGGCCACGAAGGTGCCCGCGCCGTGGCGCTGGTTGAGCAGGCCTTCTTCGACCAGGCCGGAGATCGCCTTGCGCACGGTCACGCGCGACAGCTGCAGCAGGCGGGAAAGATCGCGCTCGCTCGGCAGCGCCTGGCCGGGTTCGATATCGCGGTGCTCGACCACGTTGCGAATGGCCCGGCGCAGACGCAGATACGCCAGCGGCTGGCTGGTGGCGGGGTCGCGGCTGAGCCGGCGGTATTCGTTGACGAGGGCGGTTTCCATACCGGAACGATACCAATGACCATACCAATCTGGCAATCAGTTGTTTTTTCGCGGCCTTGCGGGTGGTACCAATTTTGCTGGCGAATCCTTGCCCAGCGCAGCTTCCCGAGGTGTCTCAGGGGAACTGGTGTTGTCTGGTATGTCACTGGTACGATCAGCGGGCAATCGACGTGGTATGCATGCCACGCTCCCGCTCCCCGCATCGCCTTGAGGTGACTGAAGTGACTGCTTCTCCCCAGCCGGTCGAGACTTTTGACCTGGTGATTTTCGGCGGCACCGGCGACCTTGCCCTGCGCAAGCTCCTGCCAGCGCTCTACCACCGCTACGTGGACGGCCAGATTCCCGACGACAGCCGCATCATCGGCATCGCCCGCGAAGGGCTGGACGACGAGGGTTATCGCGACAATCTGCGCGCCGTGCTGAAGAACAACGGCAGCGGCAAGGTCGAAGACTTCCTCAAGCTGGTTGGCTATCGCTCGCTCGATGCCCGCAAGGACGATGGCTGGGACGATTTCGCCAAGTTGATGGGCAAGGATGCCGAGCGCATCCGCGTGTTCTACCTGTCCACCTCGCCGGACCTGTTCGTCGATATCTGCAACCGGCTGGGCAAGTACGACCTCAACAAGGGCAAGTCGCGCGTGGTGCTGGAAAAGCCCATCGGCCACGACTTGAAGAGCGCCAACCAGATCAATGACGACGTCGGCCGCTTCTTCGACGAATCGCAGACCTTCCGCATCGATCACTACCTCGGCAAGGAAACGGTGCAGAACCTGCTGGCGTTGCGCTTCGGCAACGCGCTGTTCGAGCCGCTGTGGAATGCCGAGCACATCGACCATGTGCAGATCACCGTGGCTGAAACCCTCGGCGTCGGCCAGCGCGCGGGCTACTACGACCATGCCGGCGCGCTGCGCGACATGGTGCAGAACCATATCCTGCAGCTGCTGTGCATGCTGGCGATGGAGCCGCCCTCCTCGCTGGCGCCCGACGCGGTGCGCGACGAAAAGCTCAAGGTGCTGCGTTCGCTCAAGCCGATCAACGAAGGCAATGCGGCCCAGCTCACCGTGCGCGGCCAGTACCGCGCAGGTTCGGCCGAAGGTCAGGCGGTGCCGGGCTATCTGGACGAATTGAAGGACCACAAGTCCAACACCGAGACCTTTGTCGCGGTGAAGGCCGAGATCGCCAACTGGCGCTGGGCCGGCGTGCCGTTCTACCTGCGCACGGGCAAGCGCCTGCCGGAGCGCGTCTCCGAGATCACGGTGGTCTTCAAGGCCGTGCCGCATTCGATCTTCGATCCGTCCGCCGGTCCGCTGGTGCAGAACCGCCTGGTGTTGCGCCTGCAGCCGGACGAAGACATCAAGCTGTGGCTCACCATCAAGCATCCGGGACCGGGCGGCCTGCGCCTGCGTCACGTGCCGATGGATATGAGCTTTGCCGAAGCGTTCGGCGTGCAGCAGCCCGATGCCTACGAGCGCCTGCTGCTCGACGTGGTGCGCGGCAATCCCACGCTGTTCATGCGACGCGACGAGGTGGAAGCGGCATGGCGCTGGGCCGATCCCATTCTCGCCGCGTGGGCGGACAGCGGCGAGGCGCCGCGCCCCTACACGTCGGGCACCTGGGGCCCGAGCGCGGCCGTAGCGCTGATCGAGCGCGATGGCCGTACCTGGTACGAGGACGGTGAATAAGTCGGCGTTTCGCTTGAACGCGCGCGATGCACGGGCACTTCACCTGTGCATCGCGGAGCGGTTTTTAGACTTGCCGTCCGCCTCTTCTTTTCGCCGCGCGTGTGCTCCCGCGCAGCTCGCATCCTTCATCGATCATGCCTGACACTCTCGACGTCACCACCCATAGTTTCACCGACTGCCACGCACTGGCTACCGCGCTGGCCGAACGCATCGCCGATCGCCTGCGCGACGGTATCGCCGAACGCGGACACGCGCTGCTCGCGGTCTCCGGCGGCAGCACGCCCAGACATTTCTTCGAGAAGCTTTCGCGCCAGACGCTGGATTGGTCGAAGGTCAGCGTGACCCTCGTCGACGAGCGCTGGGTGCCTGAGAGCAACGAGCGTTCCAACGCGGCGATGGTGAAGGGCATGCTGCTGCAGCACGCGGCCAGCAGTGCGCAGTTCGTGCCGCTGTACACCGATGCACCAACGCCCGAAGCGGGCCTTGCCGCGGTGCGCGCACGCATGGCCTCGCTGGAGCTGCCCTTCGATGCGGTGATCCTGGGCATGGGCAATGACGGCCACACGGCCTCGTTCTTTCCGGGCGGCGACCGCCTCCCCGAAGCGCTGGATCTGAACAACGCCACGCGCGTGCTGCCGATGCGCGCAGCGGGCGCCGGCGAACCACGCATTACCTTCACGCTGTCCGCTCTGCTCGATACGCGCGCGTTGTACCTGCATATCGAAGGCGACACCAAGCGCCAGCTGCTGGCTGACGCGCGACTTGGCCTTGGCGAGGCCGCGAATTTCCCCGTGCGCTCGGTGCTGACCCAGCAACGTGTGCCGGTCGCCGCGTATTGGTGCCCCTGAGGCATCCACGGCGTTGCCCGACGAATCGATGCGCTGATCAGCGCGTCGCCTGCTTCTACCGGAGTTCGAAATGAGTGTGCTGCACCCCGTTCTTGTCGAAGTCACCGAACGCCTGCGCGAGCGCAGCCGCGAGTCGCGCGCCGAGTACCTGCGCCGCATCGATGCGGCGCGCGGCAACGGCGTGCATCGCGAGCGGCTGTCGTGCGGCAACCTGGCCCACGGTTTCGCCGCCTGCGGCACCACCGACAAGGAACGCCTGCGCGAAGGCCACACGCCCAATCTGGCCATCGTCAATTCGTATAACGACATGCTCTCGGCGCATCAGCCGTATGAGCGCTATCCGGAGCTGATCCGCAACGTGGCGCGCGAAGCGGGCATCACCGCCCAGATGGCCGGCGGCGTGCCGGCGATGTGCGATGGCATCACGCAGGGCCGCGCGGGCATGGAGATGTCGCTGTTTTCGCGCGACCTGATCGCCATGGCCACGGCCATCTCGCTCTCCCACGACATGTTCGACGGCGCGATGTACCTGGGCATCTGCGACAAGATCGTGCCCGGCCTGCTGATTGGTGCGCTGAGCTTTGGCCACCTGCCCGGCATCTTCGTGCCGAGCGGACCGATGCCGAGCGGCATCAGCAACGAGCAGAAATCCAAGGTGCGCCAGGCCTATGCCGAGGGCAAGGCCACCAAGGCCGAGCTGCTGGAAGCCGAAGCCGCCTCGTATCACGCGGCCGGCACCTGCACCTTCTACGGCACCGCCAACTCCAACCAGATGCTGATGGAGATCATGGGCCTGCATTTGCCCGGCTCCAGCTTCGTCGCCCCGGATACGCCGCTGCGCGACGCGCTCACCCGCGAAGCCGTGCATCGCGTGGCCGAGTTGAGCGCGCCGGGTTCGTCGTATCTGCCGCTCGGTCACATCATCGACGAGCGCGCCATCATCAACGGCGTGATCGGCCTGCATGCCACCGGTGGTTCGACCAATCACCTGCTGCACCTGGTGGCCATCGCTCGTGCTGCAGGCATCGAACTGCGCTGGGATGATTTCGACGCGCTGTCCTCGGTGATCCCGCTGCTGGCGCGCGTCTATCCGAACGGCTACGCCGATGTGAACCAGTTCCACGAAGCCGGCGGCATGGCCTTCCTGATCGACCAGCTGCTGAGCCACGGCTTGATGCATGCCGAGGTGCGCACGGTGTTCGGCACCGGTATGGACGGCTATACCCAGGTACCGCATGTTGACGAGCACGGCGCGCTGGCGTGGACGCCGGTGTCCAAGGAAAGCGGCAATCGCGGCGTGCTGCGTGGCGCGGACGAGCCGTTCCGCGCCGACGGCGGCCTGCGCATGCTGACCGGCAATCTCGGTCGCGCGGTGATCAAGGTGTCTTCGGTGCCGGATGATCGCCTCGTCATCGAAGCGCCAGCCATCGTGTTCCACGACCAGGACGACGTGCGCAAGGCGTTCGAGCGCGGCGAACTCAACCGCGACTTTGTCGCCGTGGTGCGCTTCCAGGGCCCGCAGGCGAACGGCATGCCAGAGCTGCACAAACTCACGCCCACGCTGTCGGTACTGCAGGATCGCGGCCATCGCCTAGCCCTGCTGACCGACGGCCGTATGTCGGGCGCCTCCGGCCGCGTGCCGGCGGCCATCCACGTGACGCCCGAAGCGCAGGACCAGGGCGCCATCGCGCGCATCCGCGACGGCGACATCGTGCGCCTTGATGCCGTGCATGGCTTGCTGGATGTGCTGGTGGATGCGGCCGAGTTCGCTGCACGCGTGCCGGCCACGGCCGACCTGTCGGCGCATCAGTTCGGCCTGGGTCGCGAACTGTTCGGCATGTTCCGCCGCAACGCCACCACGGCCGACCTCGGCGCGGGCGTGTTCTGATCCGCGGTCATCTTCTTTCTTGCATTCACGGAACGCCATGAGCATCGAAAACAAGCAAAAGCAGGTCGAATCCACGCTGCGTCTCGCGCCAGTGGTACCCGTGGTGATCATCGAAGACGCGCGTCATGCCGTGCCCATGGCCCGCGCCTTGGTGGCGGGCGGTATTCCGGCGATTGAAGTCACGCTGCGCACGCCTGCCGCACTCGACGCGATCAAGGCGATCGCGAACGAAGTGGAAGGCGCTGTCGTCGGCGTGGGTACGGTGCTCAGCGCCAAGGATCTGCGTGCGGCGCACAAGGCCGGTGCGACTTTTGCGGTGTCGCCGGGCGTATCACCGGGTCTGCTGGACGCGGCGGACGACAGCGAGTTGCCGCTGCTGCCAGGCGCTGCCACGGCGAGCGAAGTGATGACTCTGCTCGAACGCGGCTATCGCTTTCTGAAACTGTTCCCGGCCGTACCGGCCGGCGGCCATAAACTGCTGGCCGCCTGGGCGAGCCCGCTGCCGCAGGTGAAGTTCTGTCCCACGGGCGGCATCAGCCTGAGCAGTGCGCCGGACTTCCTGTCCTTGCCGAACGTGGTCTGCGTGGGCGGTTCATGGCTTACACCTGCCGACAAGCTGCACGGCGGCGACTGGGCTGGCATCGAAGCACTGGCCCGCGAAGCCGCTGCCCTGCGCTGAACCATCGCGAGGCAGGAGCCGTTGGCGGCTCCGGCCCCATCATGTCAAAGTGGGCCCTTCACCGATCTCCGGGGGGAGTCTCGATGCGCAGGGTGGTTCTGGTTGGTGCGTTGCTGTTGGCAACGCTGGGGTTGGGCCTGTCCGGCCCGGCAAGCGCAGACGATGCGTCGGTGGGTTGCCCGATTCGTCCGCTCACTATCGATATCGCCCATCTGAAGGCGACGGCCGGCGTGCAGTCGGTGGTGCTCGACCCCACCGCTACCCGCGCCACGGTGATGTATGACAACGGCGACGTGCTGCGCGTGGCCAGCACGGGATGCGTGACCTCGATGCTCTCCGCGCGCCTGTGGGTGGCCGGCGACGACGCCATGTCCGATGCCTTGTGGCTGGAACGCGCACGCTCGGTGACCGAGCTGGTGCTGGCGCCGGCGGCTTTCGCCCAGGTCAGCGCATCGCTGAAGGCTGATGCGCCGGTCAGCCACGTCGATGGCGGCATGAAGATCGACCGCGCGCTCGCCGACGGGGCTGGCTACTCGCTCACCGTGGTGCGTACACCGCGCGACGGACTGGGGGCGTCCATGTCCCTGGTGTTTCGCCGCCTCTGACTGAACGGCGGCGACCCGCGGCCAGGACGTGGAGCGCCGCCCAGGTGCTTACGGCGCCGGCGCCGGCGTGTGGTCCACGCAATCTTGCACCTGCTGGAAATACCAGGTGTCGTCTTCATCGAAGTTCGAGTAGTAGGTGGCCACGGTGTGGTCGCTTACCGGCTTGATATCCACCAAGGCGATGGTGGGACTGTTCTCGGTCTTGTGGATTTCGATGGTGGTGCCGGTATAGAGCACGTACGACTCCAGGTGCACGGGTTTGCTGGCCCAGGCGCCCGAGATACATGAGGCGATGTCCGCCGCGCTGCCCGGGCCCGCATAGGACGCCGTAGGCTTTGAATTGCGCAGGCTGCCCGAGCTGGCGCAACCGGCGAGGAGCGTGATCGTCAAGGCAAGGACTACATGTCGTTTCATCAAACGTCTTCCATCGTTGGGTTGGGGCGCATGCCCATGGTACGTGGGCCTACACCGCGGCGCGCGTTCTTGTAGGAAACGTACGATCCCTGCGTTCCGCTTACGCGATCGTAACGGCGCGGGGTGTTGAATGCCGGCACCTGACGGAGGGATACACATGAACAAGCGCATCGGCAGCATCGGAACAGTCTGCGTGGCCATCGGCCTGAGCCTGGTTTGCAGCACGGGCGGCGCGCAGGATCTGGGCAAACTCGGCGGCATGATTCCCGGCGGCGGCTCCATGACGTCCGGCAGCATGGGCAACGTGGCCGGCCTCCTTCAATACTGCATGAAGAACAACTTCCTGGGCGGCGATTCCGGCGCCGCGGGCATCCAGAACCAGCTGATGGGCAAGCTGGGCGGCGGTTCAAGCTCCCAGACCACCGCCAGCAATTCCGGTTCGAACCCCAGCGATATGCTCGGCCAGCTCACCGGCAGCAAGAAGAAGACCTCGGACAGCAGCGCCACGGGCACGGGCAGCGCAACCAATGACCCCGGCTACCTCAGCGGCGCCAAGGGCATCTTGCAGGGCAGCAATGGCCAAAGCATGGACTTGAACAGCGTGGGCGGCGGTTCCAGCGATCTGAAATCGCAGATAACCACCAAGGTCTGCGACACCGTGCTCAAGCAGGGCAAGTCGTTTTTGAAGATGTAGGCGGGTCCGCGTGTTGTGGGAGTGCACCCTGTGCGCAACAGGCACTCCGTCGTGCTGTGGGAGCGCACCCTGTGCGCGACAGGCGTTGCGTTGTACCGCGGCGCACGGCCGTCGCGCATAGGGTGCGCTCCCACACACTACCTGCCGCTGCGCAGCCGCCTCTCATCCCGCGCCACATAAACCCCCGCCCCCAACACCATCAACGCCAGCACATACCAGGTGATCAGGTAGCTCAGGTGGTTGTTGGGGAACGAGATCACCGTAAGCCCGCCCTGAGGCCACGCGGGCTTGCCTGCATCGAGCGTGCCCGGCGCGGCGTCCTCATCCACGAAATACGGCGCGACATCCTTGAGCCCGCGCGCTTGGGCGATGGCGGCGACATCGCGCGTATACCAGTTGTTGCGTGCCGGGTCGTTGTGGCGGAAAGGTCGCGGCGCTTCGCTGATGCGCAGCAGGCCGGTCACGCGGGTGTCGCCGCTGGGTGCTGTTGCGCACGCGTCTTTGAGGCCGCACCAATCGGCAGGTACAAAGCCGCGATTGATCAACACCACCGAGCCGTCCGCTTGCTGCAACGGCATGATCAACCAGTAGCCGCTGCCCAGGTCGGTCGCTGCCCATACCAGGGTCCGGCGATCGGTGAGAAATCTGCCCAGTAATTGGACATGGCGGTACTCCGAGTTTTGCGCATTCACCTCGCCCCACTGCCCGCGCCCGGGCGCAGCCAGGGGGGCCGCATGCACGCGCTCATCCACCCGCGCGATCAGGTCGCGCTTCCAGCCCAGCCGATACACCTGCCAGGTGCCCAGGGCCACGAAGCTGGCAAACAGCAACACGCCCAAGAGGGTCAGCAAAGCCAGCGCCACGGGGCCGCGCGGTCGGCGGCCCGGTTCTTCAACAACACTCATCGGGATTCACGTATCGGATGGGAGGTGCGGATCGTCAGGGCAGGTTCGACGGATCCATCATCGAGGGCATCATATTGCTGTTGAGGTGATACATGATCCAGATCGACCCGCTCAGCGTGATGACCACCAGTACGATGGTAAACACCAGCGCCAGCATGTTCCAGCCGCCTTCCGATTTCGCGTTCATGTGCAGGAAGTAGATCATGTGCACCACGATCTGCACGGCTGCCAGGCTAAGAATGATCACCGCCGCCGTACTCGACTTGGTGATCACATGCGCCATCACCAGCCAGAACGGAATGACGGTGAGAATCACCGCCAGCACGAAGCCCGTCATGTAGCCGCTGAAAGTGGCATGGATGCCCAGGTCGTCGTCGTGACCGTGACCGTCGTCGTGGGCGTGCAGTTCGTCATGCGCGCTCATGGCAGCACTCCCATCAGATAGACGAAGCTGAAGACGCCGACCCACACCACGTCCAGGAAGTGCCAGAACATCGACAGGCACAACAGACGCCGCTTGTTGGCGGTGATCAGGCCCTTGCGCAGTACCTGCGTGATCAACACCACCATCCAGATCAGGCCGCAGGTCACGTGCAGGCCGTGCGTCCCCACCAGGGTGAAGAACGAGGAAAGAAATGCGCTGCGTTGCGGCCCCGCACCGATGGAGATCAGATGCGCAAACTCGCGCAATTCCAGCGTAATGAATCCCGCACCCAGCAAGCCCGTGATCACCAGCCACACCAGCATCGGCTTCTGCCGGTCGCGCTGCATGGCCAGCACGGCAAAACCGTAGGTGATGGACGAAAGCAGCAGCAGCGTGGTGTTCACGGCGACTGCGGGAAGCTCCAGCACTTCCTGCGCAGTCGGTCCGCCCGCGTACTCGCGCCCGAGCACGCCGTAGGCGGCAAACAGGCAGGCGAAGACCAGGCAGTCGCTCATCAGGTAGATCCAGAAACCCAGGAGCGTGCCGTTGGCCGGATGGACATCGGCCGACTCGTGGAACAGCAGCTGCTCCGTGCGGCCGCCGCTGCCCGGTGTCATGGAAGAGGTCATATCAGACATGGCTGGCCAATAGATCCGTGCGGGACTGTTCGATGCGGCTGACTTCGTCAGCCGGGATGTAGTACTCGCGGTCGTAATTGAACGTGTGTCCGATCGCCACCAGCAGCAGCGAAACGAATGCCACGATGGCCAGCAGCCACATGTACCAGATCATGGCGAAGCCGAACACGAAGCTCAGCGCGGCCATGATGAAGCCGGCGCCGGTGTTGTGCGGCATATGGATCGGGAGGTAGCCGCTCAGCGGGCGCTGCCAGCGATACTTCTTCATCATCCACCACGCATCGTGGTCATGGATGCGTGGCGTAAAGGCGAAGTTGTACTTCGGCGGCGGCGAGGAGGTCGACCATTCCAGCGTCCGTCCGCCCCATGGATCGCCGGTGACGTCGCGCAGCGCCTCGCGGTTCTTGAAGCTCACGACGAACTGGATGATGTTGCAGGCAATGCCCAGCGCGATCAGGAAGGCGCCGAACGCGGCGACCAGGAACCAGATCTGCAGGGACGGATCGTCGAAGTGGCTCAGGCGGCGCGTCACGCCCATCAGGCCGAGCATATAGAGCGGCATGAAGGCGAAGTAGAAACCCGAGACCCAGAACCAGAACGAGCACTTGCCCCAGAACGGATCGAGCTTGAAGCCGAACGCCTTGGGGAACCAATACGTGATGCCGGCAAACAGGCCGAACAGCACGCCGCCGATGATCACGTTATGAAAATGCGCGATCAGGAACAGGCTGTTGTGCAGCGAGAAATCCGCCGGTGGCACCGCCAGCAGCACGCCGGTCATGCCGCCGATCACAAAGGTGACCATGAAGGCCACCGTCCACATCATCGGCAACTCGAACTCCACCCGGCCGCGATACATGGTGAACAGCCAGTTGAAGATCTTCGCGCCCGTGGGGATCGAGATGATCATGGTGGTGATGCCAAAGAACGAATTGACGCTCGCACCCGAACCCATGGTGAAGAAGTGATGCAGCCATACCAGGTACGACAACACGGTGATCACCACCGTGGCGTACACCATCGATGCATAGCCGAACAGCGGCTTGCGGCTGAAGGTGGCGGTGACTTCCGAGAAAATGCCGAAGGCCGGCAGGATCAGGATGTAGACCTCCGGATGGCCCCAGATCCAGATCAGGTTCACGTACATCATGGCGTTGCCGCCAAGCTCGGTAGTGAAGAAGTTGGTGCCCGCATAGCGGTCCAGCGCAAGCATGGCCAACACGGCGGTAAGCACGGGGAAGGCGGCGACAATCAGCACATTGGTGCACAGCGCCGTCCACGTGAATACCGGCATCTTCATCAGCGTCATGCCTGGCGCGCGCATCTTCACGATGGTCACAAGCAGGTTGATGCCCGATAACAAGGTCCCGACGCCGGCTATCTGCAGCGCCCAGATGTAGTAGTCGACACCTGCGTCAGGGCTGGACACGATATCGGACAGCGGTGGATAGGCCAGCCAGCCCGTGCGCGCGAATTCGCCGATGAACAGCGAACTCATCACCAGCATCGCGCCGGCCACCGTCATCCAGAAACTGAAGTTGTTGAGGAAGGGAAACGCCACGTCGCGCGCACCGATCTGCAGCGGCATCACGAAGTTCATCAGCCCCGTCACCATCGGCATCGCGACGAAGAAGATCATGATCACGCCGTGCGCGGTGAATACCTGATCGTAGTGTTCCGGCGGCAGGTACCCGTGCGATGCGCCGAACGACACGGCCTGCTGGCCACGCATCATGATCGCGTCCGAAAAGCCGCGCAGCAGCATCACGAAGCCGAGGATCATGTACATGATCCCGATCTTCTTGTGGTCGATGCTGGTGAACCATTCGTGCCACAGGTAGCCCCACAGCTTGTAGTACGTGATGGCGCCGAGCAGCGCGAGCGCGCCGATGGCTACCACCACGAACGTCCACATCACGATGGGCACGTGCAGCGGCAACGAATCGATCGACAGTCGTCCGAAGATCAGCTTGGCTAGGTCGGGATGGGAAAGCATCGTGGACACCACCGGATCAGTCGGAGTGGGGATGGGTTGCCATGGCGGCCATGCCGCTGGCCTGGCCGGGGGGAGACACGGCAGCGCCTTCACTGGTCTCGTGCGGGCTCAGGTCGATGCGCGTCATGCACGAGGGATTCTCCGGGTCCACGCAGTGCGTGAGGATGGCGCGGTAAAGGCCGGGCTCCACCGTGGCGTAATACTTCACCGGGTCGTACTCGCTGGGCGCCGCGAGCTTCACATAGGCATCACGATTGAGATCGCCGCCGCTGGCCTTCGCCTTCGCCACCCACTGCGCAAAGCCTTCCTCCGTCACGCCGTGGAAGACGAATTGCATGCCCGAGAAACCGTTGCCGCTGTAGTTGGCGGAGAATCCCTTGAATTCGCCCGGCGCGTTGATCACCGCCTGCAGCTGCGTTTCCATGCCGGGCATGGCGTAGATCTGGCCGGCGAGCGCGGGTATGAAGAACGAGTTCATCACCGTGGACGCCGTAATCTTGAACTGGATCGGACGATCCACCGGCGCGGCCAGTTCGTTCACGGTGGCAATGCCTTGCTCCGGGTATATGAACAGCCACTTCCAGTCGAGCGCGACCACGTTCACCTGCAAGGGCCGTACATTGGCCGGTACCGGGCGATTGGCGCTGATGCGTTCGAGCTGGCGATAGGGATCGAGCTTGTGCGTGCTCACCCAGGTGATCGCGCCAAGCGCAATGATGATGAGCAGCGGTGCGGCCCAGATCAGCAGCTCGAGAATGGTGGAGTGATCCCATTCGGGATCGTAGTGAGCCTTCTTGTTGGATGCGCGGAAATGCCAGGCGAAAAACAGCGTCAGCACGATGACCGGCACGATGATCAACAGCATCAACAATGTCGACGTGATGATCAGATCGCGCTGCTGCACGGCGAGGTCGCCGGACGGCGCCATCAATACGGTCTGGCAACCCGCAAGCAGGAAGACGACGGAGACAAGCAGTCCACGCAGCAGCTTCATAGACATGACCGACGGCGCAACCAGTGTGGAAAACGGTACGCCGTTCGGCGCGAAACAGGAACAGGCCATATTCCCAGTGACGCGAGAGGCGTGGCGGTGCCATAGTGTGGCCGCGACATATTCCTTCTTTGTGAGTAATGACTATGTCAAGCACCTTCCCTGATCACGGCGGCGCCCCGGCTACCACGGCCGAAGACATCGGGCGGCTGCATGCACGTGCCAAGGTGGCGCCAGGCGAGATCGCCATTGGCGTGATCATCGGCCGCACCTCCGAACAGTTCGACTTCTTCGTGTTCGGTATTTCTTGCGTGCTGGTGTTTCCCTCGGTGCTGTTCCCCTTCGCCAGTCACCTGGATGGCATTCTTTACGCCTTCACGGTCTTTTCACTGGCCTTCATCGCGCGACCGTTCGGCACCGCGTTGTTCATGGGTTTCCAGCGGCGCTGGAGTCGCGGCACCAAGCTCACCATCGCGTTGTTCCTGTTGGGCAGCGCGACCGCGGGCATTGCCTTCCTGCCGGGCTACAAGCAGATCGGCAACTGGGCGATTGGACTGCTGATCCTGTTCCGTCTGCTGCAAGGCATTGCGCAGGGCGGATCGTGGGATGGCCTGCCCTCGCTGCTGGCGCTCAACACGCCGCCGGAGCGACGCGGCTGGTACGCCATGCTCGGTCAGTTGAGCGCACCGATCGGCTTCATCGTGGCCAGCGCGTTGTTCCTGTTCCTGCATAGCAGCCTGGAGGAGGACGACTTCATCGACTGGGGCTGGCGTTACCCGTTCTTCGTGGCGTTTGCCATCAACGTGGTGGCGTTGTTTGCGCGCCTGCGCCTGGTGGTGACCGAGGAATACACGGTGGCCATGGAAGAGCGCGAGCTGGAGCCGGTCGGCATCGGCGAGATCCTGCGCACGCAGGGCTACAACATCTTCATCGGCGCCTTCGCTGCGCTGGCCAGCTACGCGCTGTTCCATCTGGTGACGATCTTCCCGTTGTCGTGGATCGTGCTCAAAAACTCGCAGGCGGTGGATTCCGTGCTGCTGATCCAGATTTTCGGCGGTGTGGCGGGCATCTTCGGCATCGTGATGTCGGGCTACGTGGCCGATCACATCGGCCGGCGCACCACGCTTGGTGTGGCGGCGGGCCTTATCGGTCTGTTCGCCTTGGCCACGCCGTGGATGCTGGACGGCGGCAAGGAATTGCAGGACGCCTTCATCATCGTGGGCTTCCTCCTGCTTGGCTTCTCGTATGGGCAGGCGGCCGGCAGCGTGACGTCGAATTTCGAGGTGCGTCTGCGCTATGCGGGCGCGGCGCTGACCACCGACGTGGCATGGTTGATCGGTGCGGCGTTTGCACCGCTGGTGGCGCTGGGTTTGTCGATGCGCTTCGGCCTGGCGGCGGTCAGTGCCTATCTGCTCTCGGGTGTGGTGTGCACCTTGCTGGCGCTGCGCGTGAATCGCGCGCTGGCTGCACGCGAATAGGCGTCGCTGGCCGGAACCGGATCTATCAGCGTTGCGCGGGTGCGCGGTGGTTCACTTGGGCCACCAGCACGGCATGCCTGGCCAGGTCCACGGGCTTATGCGTTACCTGCGTTGTTGCGGGGTAGCGTGACAGCGAATTGCCGTTCTTCCAGTCCCGCGCGGGGCGCACCGGCCGCGGCGTGAATCCACCGCCGCAGTTCGGACAGACATTCTGCAACAGCTCGACACAGTCGCTGCAGTAGGTGCATTCGAACGAGCAGATCATGGCCTCCGTCGATGCCGGTGGCAGCGCTTTGTTGCAATGCTCGCAGGTCGGTCGTAGATCCAGCATGGGAACTCCACTTCGCAATATTGCCGATGATGCCAGAGTAGCTAGCGGCAGCTCCGCGACGTCATGCGCCGTCCAGCGGCAACACGTAGCGCAGCTTGGCATGTTCGTTGGCGCCCAGCCTTCGGTAAAAACGCGCTGCTCCATCGTTCCAGGCGGGCGTCTGCCATTGCACGGATGCGCATCGCTGCGCTGATGCGTGGGCGATCACGTGCTCCCATAGCTGGCGTCCGATCGCATGGTTGCGCCATGGCGCGCGCACATAGAGGCAATCCATGTGCAGATAACTGACACGATCAAGCGTGGAGAAATCGACCGTCGCACTGGCATAACCCACCACGGCGTCGCCGATGCAAGCGAGCCACGCCATCAGCCGAGGCGTATCGCCATCGAGGGCGCCGGCAAGCGCAGCGGCACGCTCGCCGGGAACATGCGGCAGCCGTTCGAAATCCGCGTGCTCGGCGCAGATCGCCATGAGCTCGGGCACATCCGGAGCATGCGCCCGGCGAATTCTGACGTCGTGCTGCATCTCAACGCTCGAGGCCGAAGCCTTCATCGATCCACCCGGTGAGCCCGCCGATCATCTCCTTCACCGGACGGCCAAGTTGCGCGAGCTTCACCGCCGCCTTGTTGGCGCCGTTGCAGTGCGGGCCGGCGCAGTACACGACGAACAGCGTGTCGGGCGAGTATTCCGCCAGGCGCTGCTCGCTGATCATGCGGGTGGGCAGGTTGAGCGCACCCGGCACGTGACCGGCGGCGTAGAGCGTTGGCGTGCGCACGTCCAGCAGCACGAAATCCTTCGCTTCATGGTGGGTCGCGTAATAGACGTCGGCACAATCGGTCTCGAAGCCGAGCCGGGCCTGGAAATGCGCCAGCGCTTCATCGCTGGCGGCAGGGGAGACACGTTGCACGACGCTGCTCATGGAATCACTCCAGTGGAAAGACAGCGTCAGTATCGGCACTGGCGCGCTACGCCGACATTGGCAAGAATGCCAGTCACCATGAAGAAACCGCCAAAACGATCCGGACGCCTGTCCGGCCCGCCCAACCGGCAGGTGGCGGCCCTGGTCTACGACGGGCTGTGCACCTTCGAGTTCGGCATCGCCGTGGAAATGTTCGGCCTGCCGCGCCCCGAACTGGCCGACTGGTACGACTTTCGGCTGTGCGCGGTGGACCGCGGCCCGATGCGCGCGGCCGGCGGCATGCGCGTGCTGGCCGATGGCGGCCTCGAGGCGCTCGCTGGCGCCGGCACCATCATCGTGCCGGGTTGGCGAGGCATCGATGCGGCGCCACCCGAGGCGCCACCCGAGGCGCTGCTTGAGGCACTGCGAGCGGTGCATGCGCGCGGTGCGCGCTTGCTGTCGTATTGCTCGGGCGTGTTCGTGCTTGCCGCCACGGGACTGCTCGATGATCGTCGCGCGACCACGCATTGGCGCTATGCCGAGGCCCTGGCCGAGCGCTATCCGCGCATCCGCATCGAGCCGGATGTGCTCTATGTCGACGAGGGTCAGCTGCTCACCTCGGCAGGCAGCGCGGCGGCGCTGGATCTTTCGCTGCACCTGATTCGCCGGGACTATGGCGCGGAAGTGGCCAATAGCGTCGCGCGTCGTGCGGTGGTGCCGGCGCATCGCGATGGCGGGCAGGCACAGTTCATCCAGTCGCCCATGCCGGCGCAGGGCGCGGGACTGGGCAAACTGCTGGAGTGGATGCGTCGCCACCTCGACCAGCCACAGCCTGTTGCCGTGTTGGCCGAGCGCGCCCGCATGAGCGAGCGCACGCTCTTGCGGCGCTTCGAGGAAGCCACCGGATGCTCGCCCAAGCAGTGGTTGACGCATGAGCGCCTCGGGCGCGCGCGTGAGCTGCTGGAGGGCAGCGAGATGGGCGTGGACCGCGTGGCCGAGGTGTGCGGATTCGGCAGTGCGGATACCCTACGTCACCATTTCCGACAGCACCTGCAGCTGAGCCCGGCACGCTACCGCGAGCGATTCGCCCTGCAACGGTGAGCGTCGTCGGTGCGGCTGGCGCACCGCAGGAAAGTTGACATCTACACCGGGTATATCGGCGGAGCGGAACCGCCGTGTCGCCCACAAGGAATCTTCATGGTTTACGTGTTGCTGAGCGTGGTCTGCAGCGTACTGGTGTCGGTCTTGCTGAAGCTCTCCCGCCGACTGTCCGTGGATGTCGGACAGGCGATCGCCTGGAACTACGTCGCCACCAGTGCGCTCACGATGTTGGTGTTTCGCCCTTCGTTAGCCGTGTTGTCCAGCGCGCAGGCGCCCTGGCTGAGCTTCGTCGGGTTGGGCCTGCTGTTGCCGCTGATCTTCCTGGCGCTTGCCGCCTCGGTGAGCAGCGCCGGCATCGTGCGCACGGACGCAGCGCAGCGCCTGTCGCTGCTGATGTCCCTGATGGCGGCGTTCCTGCTGTTCGGCGAAACGCTGAGTATGGGCAAGGGTTTTGGCATCGCGATGGGTCTGGTCGCGCTTGCATGCATGGTGTGGCGCGGCTCGGCCGCCACTCACGGCGAGGGTGAACGCAGCTGGCTTTGGCCGCTGGTGGTGTTCGCGGGTTTTGGCGCGATCGATATTCTGTTCAAGCGTGTGGCGGCTGCGGGTACGCCGTTTGCAGCTTCATTGCAGGCGATGTTCGCTCTGGCGCTGGTGGTGTCGCTGGCGATCCTGTTGTGGCGTCGCTGGCATGACCGCACGTTTTTCACGTTGCGCGATGCGGTGGCGGGGTTGCTGTTGGGGTTGGCCAACTTTGGCAATATCGTGTTTTACGTGCGGGGGCATCAGGCGTTGCCGGATCATCCGTCGCTGGTGTTTGCCAGTATGAATCTTGGGGTGGTGGCGTTGGGGGCGGTGGTTGGCACGGTGGCTTTTCGTGAGCGCTTGAGTTGGGTTAATGCGGGGGGTGTGGTGTTGGCGTTGGGGGCGATTGGGGTGATCGCTTGGGGTTAGTGGGGTCGTCATCCCGGCGCAGGCCGGGATCCAGAGCCTCGGTTTCTGGTTGTCGCGGTACGGCCAGCGTGCCGCCTACGCGGCGGGCGTTTCGAACGGCTGCCGCCGCTCGAGTCACTTTTCTTTTGCTGGCCCAAAAGATCCCTCGGGACTAGCTTCGCGTCGAAAGTAACCCAAAGAAAATGGCCTGATAACGCCGGCAGCATCGTGCTGGGATAAGCCCGAACGCTCGAGGCGCGTCGTTGCGGGACAACCTCCGAGGGTACACAGCGGGTACCTCAATGCGCTGCGCAACGCGCCCGAATCGCTGAGGACTTAAAGCGGGGCCTCGCTGCGCATCGGCTCTAGGCATCCCCCTTCCCTTTGCCGCACCTGGCGCTTGTCTGTGGGAGCGCACCCTGTGCGCGACAAACCTACGGAGCAATGCACCACACTTCTCCCTCTCCCCCGGGGCGAGGGTTGGGGCGAGGGGGCCATCTAGCCTCGCGCTTTCATCAGGCCCGATTGAAAGCTTGGGAAACATCGCGAGATCTCGCGATTATGCAGCCGTCGCAGAGTTCCCCCGCCAATGACTTCTGGCGTATGAAACCACCCAGCCACGGCACCTAAGCTGGAGCGTCGCGCTACCGCGTCCGTTCAGAGGTTTCACTTTCATGCGCAAGCTTCCCCTCGTCGTGGCACTCGCCACGCTGTTGCTCGGTACGGCGGTTCATGCCGATGACAAGAAAGACAACAAGGACAAGCCGGAGGACAAGCCCGATGCCGTGCTGCTCAAGCCGCAGGCGTCTGAAACCTCAGGTACGGTGAAGGTCGAGGGCAAGAGCATCGACTACAAGGCGGTGGCGGGCACGTTGGTGTTGCATGGCAGCGGCGACAAGGAGAGCGAACCGCAGATCAGCATGTTCTACGCCGCGTACTTCAAGAAAGGCGCGGAGCCGGGCAAGCGGCCGATCACCTTTGTCTACAACGGCGGCCCGGGTTCGGCCACGGTGTGGCTGCACATGGGCGCGTTCGGGCCCAAGCGCGTGGTGACCAGCGATGATGCGCATACACCGGCTGCGCCGTACGGCCTGGTGAACAACGATTACAGCTTGCTCGATGCCTCCGATCTGGTCTTCATCGATGCGCCCGGCGCAGGCTTCAGTCGCCTGATCGCCGACGACGCCGACAAGGGCAAGCGCGAAGAGTTGTTGAAGGACCGCAAGAAGACGGTCTACAGCGTCGATGGCGACGGCCATGCCTTCGCGCAGTTCATCACCCAGTTCCTGTCCAAGTACAACCGCTGGAACTCGCCCAAGTACTTGTTCGGCGAAAGCTACGGCACCACGCGCTCGGCGGTGGTGGCCAATATTCTGGAAAATGAAAACAGCGTCGACCTCAACGGCGTGATCCTGCTGTCGCAGATCCTCAGTTTCGACAGCAGCATCGATGGTCCGGCCAACAACCCGGGCGTGGATCTGCCGTACGTGGTTGGCCTGCCGACCTTCGCGGCCACGGCGTACTACCACCACAAGCTGCCGCAGCAGCCCGCCGCGCTGGAGCCCTTCCTGCGCGAAGTGGAGCAGTACGCCATGACCGACTACGCCTCAGCCCTGATGGCCGGCTCGCGTCTGGACCAAGGCCGCAAGCAGGCCGTGGCGCAGAAGCTGCATCAGTACACCGGCCTGCCGGTTGCCTACCTGATGAAGGCCAACCTGCGTGTCGACGGCGGCATGTTCGAGCATGAGCTGCAGGCCGATGGCGACATCACCACCGGCCGCCTGGACAGCCGCTTCTCGGGTCCGTCGATCGACCCGCTGAGCAAGTCGTCCGACTACGATCCGCAGTCCTCGGCGATCAGCTCGGCCTATGTGGCGGCGTTCAACGACTACGTGCGGCGCCAGCTCAAGTTTGGCGAAAACCAGACCTATCGCTTGTTCGCCAACATCGACAACTGGGACTTCTCGCACAAGGCGCCGGGCTCGACCGAATCGCTGCAGCAGTCGACCAACGTGATGCCTGATCTGGCCACGGCGATGAAGACCAATCCGAACCTGCGCGTCTCGCTCAACGGCGGTTACTACGATCTGGCCACGCCGTATTTCGCCGCCGACTACGAGATGCATCACATGCCGATACCGGCGAACCTGGAGAAGAACATCTCCTATGCGTGGTATCCGTCGGGGCACATGGTCTACGCCCACGAGGATTCGCTCAAACAGCTGCACGACAACGTGGCGCGCTTCATCGGCGACACCGACAACGTCGGCAAGCATTGATGTGTGCGTGAAGGTGGGCCATGGACGGCGCACCTTCACATCCGGCTACCGCGGGCGGCGTTACGCTCGCGGGCCTCGCCAGCCGGAGGTTCCACGATGAGTACCGAATCCGTAGCAAAGCGCCTGGTGGCCATGTGCCGCCACGGCCAGTTCGAGGAAGCGCAGCACGAGCTGTATGCCAAGGACGCCGTGAGCATCGAGCCGGAGGGCATGGCGCAAGGCCCGCTCGGCAACGTCAAAGGCCTGGATGCCATCCTCGAGAAGGGCAAGCGCTTCCAGGCGGGTGTCACCGAGATGCACGGCGTCCAGGTCAGCGAGCCGCTGATCGCCGGCAACTGGTTCAGCGTCGTGATGACGCTGGATGTGACGATGAAGGAATACGGCCGCGTCAACATGCAGGAGATCTGCGTCTATCACGTGAAGGACGACAAGATCGTGCAGGAGCAGTTTTTTTACGATGCGGGTGGGTGAAGTCGACCGTGCCCCCTGCGGGAGCGCACCCTGTGCGCGACGCGGTCTATCGGCTTACCGTGCAATGGGATCTTGCAGCAAGACCATGCCGGCTTCGCCGGCTGTCGCGCACAGGGTGCGCTCCCACAGGTCATCGGGTCGCGTGAGGCCCCAACAAAAAGCCCCGCTTTCGCGGGGCTCTCTGCAAATGCACCAGCGTGTGCTTAGTCGATGTCGAGGAACGAGCGCAGCTGTTCCGAGCGGCTCGGGTGACGCAGCTTGCGCAGCGCCTTGGCCTCGATCTGGCGGATCCGTTCACGCGTGACGTCGAACTGCTTGCCGACTTCTTCCAGCGTGTGATCCGTGTTCATGTCGATGCCGAAGCGCATGCGCAGTACCTTGGCCTCGCGCGGGGTGAGGCCGGCGAGCACGTCGCGCACGGTTTCCATCAGGCCCGTTTCGGTGGCTGACTCGATCGGCGAGGACGCGTTGGTGTCCTCGATGAAATCGCCAAGATGGGAATCCTCGTCGTCGCCGATCGGGGTTTCCATCGAGATCGGTTCCTTCGCGATCTTCAGCACCTTGCGGATCTTGTCCTCAGGCATGTCCATTTCCTTGGCCAGCTCTTCAGGCGTCGGCTCGCGGCCGAACTGCTGCAGCATCTGGCGGGAAATGCGGTTCAACTTGTTGATCGTCTCGATCATGTGCACCGGGATACGGATGGTGCGTGCCTGGTCGGCGATCGAGCGGGTAATGGCCTGGCGGATCCACCACGTGGCGTACGTGGAGAACTTGTAACCGCGGCGGTATTCGAACTTGTCCACCGCCTTCATCAGGCCGATGTTGCCTTCCTGGATCAGGTCCAGGAACTGCAGGCCTCGGTTGGTGTACTTCTTGGCGATGGAGATGACCAGGCGCAGGTTCGCCTCGACCATTTCCTTCTTGGCGCGGCGTGCCTTGGCCTCGCCGATCGACATCGTGCGGTTGATTTCCTTGATGTCGGTCAGCGGCAGGAACAGCTTGTGCTCGATCGCGCCGAGCTTTTCCTGCTCGCCGTCGATCGCTTCCTTGTAGGTCTTGATGTTCGGCGACCACTTCTGGCGCTTGCGGCCCAGCTCGTTCGCCCACTCGAGGTTGCCCTCGTTGCTGGGGAACGTCTTGAGGAACTCGGCCTTGGGCATCTTCACGTGCTTGACGAAGATCTCCATCAGCACACGCTCGTGGTGACGGATATCGTTCACCACTTCGCGCAGCTTGCGCACGAAGCTGTCGATCAGCGCGGACGGCAGCTTGAGCTTGAGGAATTCCTCAGCCATCTGGTCGCGCAGCTTGGTGACCTTCTTGTCGTTGATGTCGGTGGCCTTGGGGGCCGCCTTCTGGAACTTGCCGTAGTAGTCGCGCAGCAACTCCATGCGGCGCTTGACCTCTTCCGGGTCCGGACCAGTCGGGCCGGCTTCTTCTTCTTCGGCCGCGCCTTCTTCTTCTTCGTCTTCGGCGTCCGCGTCGGCTTCTTCAACCTCGGCGTCGGCGGCAGCAGCCTGGGCCGCATCGGCGGCTTCTTCAAGGTCGGCGAAGCCGGCCAGGATCTCGCTCAGGCGGCGCTTGCCGTCCAGATGCTGGTCGTATTCCTCGAGCAGCAGCTCGATGGTCAGCGGGAAGCTGGCAAGCGCGGTCTGCACCTGGCCCAGGCCTTCCTCGATGCGCTTGGCGATGGCGATTTCGCCCTCGCGGGTCAGCAGCTCGACCGTACCCATCTCGCGCATGTACATGCGCACCGGGTCGGTGGTGCGGCCCACTTCGGAATCGACCGCCGACAGCAACGCGACCGCTTCTTCGGCGGCAGCTTCGTCGTCGGTGGACGCGCCGGGCGCGTTGTCCGAGAGCGGATCGGAATCGGGAGCGGCATCGTGCACTTCAATGCCGACGCCCTTGAGCACCGCCATGATGTCTTCGATCTGCTCCGGATCGACAATGTCGTCGGGCAGGTGGTCGTTGATCTCGGCGTAGGTCAGGTAGCCCTGCTCCAGACCCTTGGAGATGAGCGCCTTGATTTCAGACTGTTGCTCGGGAGCTTTGCTATTCATACCTACCGCCGCGTATGCAGGAACCGATCAGTATACCCATGTGATGCTTTTTTGACCAGTTTTCAAGGAAGAAAATCGGTAGCGCCGACACGCAAAAATCGCGCCAAATCGGCATCTTCCGAGGATTTTTTCGTCTTTGGTCGAGATCGCCGGGGTGCAGGCGTCATGGGGTCTCCAGCCAGAAGGTGACTGGGCCGTCGTTGACCAGATGTACCTTCATATGGGCGCCGAACTGCCCGATTTCCACCCTGGGGTGCGTTCCGCGGGCCAGTTCCACCAGCCGGTCGAACCAGCGGCGGCCCTCCTCGGGCGTCGCGGCGCTGGTGAAGCTGGGGCGCATGCCCGAACGGGTGTCGGCGGCCAGGGTGAACTGGCTGACCAGCAGCAGCTCGCCGCCGGTGTCGGCCAGGGAGCGGTTCATGCGGCCCTGCGCGTCGGCAAACACGCGGTAACCCAGCAGGCGTTCGAGCATGCGCCTGGTGCGCGGTTCGTCGTCGCCGGGCTGCACCGCCACCAGCGCAAGCAGGCCGGGGCCAATGGCCCCGACGGTGGTGTTTTCGACATCGACACGGGCTGACAGGACACGCTGGATCAGGGCGATCATCGAAAGTGGTAACGGCCGGAGACGGCGGAAGCTTAGGGCCTGACTATCGCCGACGCATAGCCTGCGAAAGTTGTAGAGCATGCCCTGGGGCGAAGAACGTAACCGGGCCGCATGTCGTTGACCCGTGAACCGGCGACGCGGGCGGTTACACTGCGTCGCTCATGCGATTCGACATCACCCTCCTCTATCTCCTCCTGCGCCTGTTTGGACGGCTGCCGCTGCGCACGCTGCATGCCCTGGGCGCCGCCATCGGCCGCCTCTCGCTGGCCCTGCACACGCGCACCGCGCACAACACCTCGGTGAACTTGCAGCTGACCCGGCCCGGCCTGGACAAGCGCGCGCATGCCGCCTTGCTGCGCGAAGTGATGGAGGACGCCGGCCGCTCCGCCACCGAGATCACCTGGATCTGGGGCAACGATGCCGAGCGTGCGCTCGACCTGGTGCGCGAGGTCCGTGGCGAGGCGCTGTTCGATGCCGCGCTGGAGTCGGGCAAGGGCGTGATCATCGCGGCGCCGCACCTGGGTTGCTGGGAGTTGCTCAACTATTGGCTGTGCCGCAAGACGCCGATGGCGATCCTGTATCGCCCGCCGCGCATTGCCGCGATCGAAGGCCTGCTGCGCAAGGTGCGCGGCGCGCTGGCGCCGGAGCAGGTGCGTGCCGAAGGCGCCGGCGTGCGCACCTTGTACAAGCGACTGGCTGCCGGTGGCACGGTGGGCATCCTGCCGGACCAGAAGCCGCGTGCCGGCGAAGGCGAAGTGGCGCCGTTCTTCGGCCAGGATGCGCTGACCATGGTGTTGTTGCCGCGGCTGGCCGCGCGCACCGGTGCGACCGTGCTGTTCGCCTTTGCCGAGCGCTTGCCCAAGGGCGAAGGTTTTCGCATCCATCTGCTGCCGGCGCCGGAAGGTCTGGCCGATGCGGACCTCGCGATCGGTTGCCGGGCGCTAAATCAAGGCGTGGAACAGTGCGTGGAGCTGGCCTTCTCGCAGTACCAGTGGCAGTACAAGCGTTTCTCGGCGGACACCTGGAAAAGCCCGTACGACTGAATCACTTGCGCGGCATCCCACCTGTGGGAGCGCACCCCGTGCGCGACATGGGCGCCTGGTCGTTACCGCCCCGTAGGCTTGTCGCGCACAGGGTGCGCTCCCACAAATATCTCGCCGCACGGCAGATGCGGGCGGTTGCTCAGCCCTGCTTTTCCAGCCGCCGCAAAAACACCGTCATTTCCTTCTCGGCCTGCTTGTCGCCGCGCGCCTGGGCGACGCTGATGCCCTGGCGCCACGCATCGGCGGCGCCGGCTTGGTCATCGACGGCAAGGCATGCCTTGCCCAGCAGCTTCCACGCGGCGGAATAGTGGGCGTCGAAGGCCAGCGCCTGGCGAAACTCCGGTATCGACCCGGCGGCATCGCCTGCCGCCAGCAGCGCATTGCCCAGCGAAAAGCGCAGCAAGGCGCCATCGCGCGGACCGCCGCACTGCGCGCGCAGGTTGGCGATCAGTGCGTCGTTCATTGCAGGGCGCGGGAGCGCCAGGGGTCGACCTGGTAGACCCGGGTCGGGTGCAGCGGCTCAGGCGGTACGCGGCCGAGACGTAGTTCGGCCAGCGACTTGGCCGGCCAGATCACCACCCAGCCCGAGCGGAACGGCTGCACCAGCAGCGCATAGCGCAGCGCATCGTTGGTGAGCTTGTCCGGATGCTCCACGATCAGCCCATCGGGGTGTTCCTGCGCGAACGTCTGCAGGGACTTGCCTTCGTACAGGCGCTCGATGCTGTGGGTCAGGCGGCCGGCGAAATGGAACTGGCCTTCGTAATTGCCCAGCAAGCCCAGGGCCTGGTTTTGCGCATCGGCCGCGCCGAGCAACTGGGCCGACGGCCGCAGGTCGAAGTTCTGCCACATGGTGAGGGTGAACAGCGTATTGAGCGCCAGCGTGCCGACCAGGCCGGCAAACGCCAGGCGCCGCAGCTCGCCGCGACCGCGCAACAAGAGCAACACGCCCAGCAGCACAAACACCACGCTGAAGAAGCGGCTGTAGCGCTGGGTCGTGTCGAACCATTCGCCATGCAGGTCGTTGTGCGATACCAGCACCGGCAACACGAACAGGAAGATGCCGAACAGGATGCCGCCCACGCCCAGCGGCCAGGTACCCAGCCAGGGGTTGTCGGCGAGCTTCGGACGCTGATCGCGCAAGGCCGCGATGGCGCCGGCGACGAGCAGGGCCGCGCCCGCAAATTCCGGCAGCGGGTAATACAGCTGCTTGCCGCTGATGAAGGAGAACACCACGATCACCGGCACCAGCCAGCACAGCGCAAAACGCAGGCCGCTATCGAGCGGGCGGCGCAGCGTGGCGAGCGCCACCCAGGCGCGCGGCCATCCGCTGAACGGGAACAGCAGCGCCGGGATCATCGGCACGTACCACCAGAACGGGCGTGCGTGATCGAACGCGTTCACCACGCGGCCGGCGGTCTGGGTGAAGAACAGGCGTTGGCGGTAAGCCTCACCGCCCGCGAAGCCGGCAGGCAGCGCCCAAGCCAATAGCATCGCACCGCCCAGCAGCAGCGCCAGCACGCCGCGGCCGTACCAGCGCACGCGGTTGTCGCGCGCCCAGTCGTTCCACAGCGGGCCGAGCAGGAAGGGAAAGGCCACGTGCAGAAACATCACCGGGCCCTTGGTCAGCAGGCCCGCGCCCACGCACAGGCCAAACAGCAGCCAGCGCGGCTCCGCGCGGTCCCGCTTGGGTGTCAGGCAAAGCAGCGCAGCCAGCACCCAGACCGCCAGCAGCACCTCGTACATGATCTGCAGGCCGAACAGGAACGCATAACCGAGCGCCAGCAGGATCCACGGCGCGCCCTTGGCCACCCACGGGCGGTTCGGAAACAGGCGCTGCGCCAGCACCGACACCAGCACCAGCTGGGTGCCGCCGAAGATCACCTCAAGCACACGCGGCCAGATGTCGTTGACGCCGGTCACCAGCCAGCCGGCGTGGATCATCCAGAACAGCAGCGGCACCTTCTCGCTGTAGGGCGCGCCATTGATGTGCGGCACCAGCCAGTCGTGGTGAATCCACATCTCCCAGGCCACCGCGAGCGTGCGGGTGGAATACAGCGGCATCGGGCCGTGCGAGAAGATCGCCAGCAACGCGGCCAGGGTCCACAGCGGCAGCCATGGCCAGAGGGAGCGCAGGTGTTCTGAGCGGCTATAGCTGCTGGATGCCACGGGCAGTCTTCTTTATGGGATTGAAACAATTCTAGCCCGAGCCGCCCCTGCTCCACGCTGACCCGGCCGCCGCGCGGCCGGGGCTGGGCTCAGTAGCGGGCCGGTCCCCAATAGCCGATCCGCCGGCGGATTTTCAGTTTTCGCCAGAAATTCCGAGGCTTAGGGCGACGGTTGCGGCCGCCGGCGGCGATGAAGCCGTCGATCGCCTTGAGGATGCGCTCAGCCGAGTGGCCATCGCGATACGGATGGATGGCCTCGCCGTACTCATGGATGGCCTGCATCAGCTCGGCCGGTCGCGACAGCGCGCGCTCGATTGCCGGCTCGAACTGGGACACCTGGTCGATATCGATCAGCTGCGGACCCGGCCGGCGGTTCTTGAAGGTCACCACGGGCTTGCCGGTGAGCAGGAATTCATTGAGTGCGGAGGACGTGTCCGAGCACATCATGTCCACCTGCGGAAACAGCTCGAGGATGTTGTCGTTCTCGGCGAACGTCAGGTGCTCGTTCTGCAGCGCCTTGTACTTGGCCACCGTGGCCGGCTCCATCTTCGGATGGAAGGTCACGATCCAGCGCCAGCGCCCGTCGCGCGAGAGGCGTTTGACTTCCTCATACAGCGTTTCGGCGGCGCTCCAGGACGGCGAGAAGGTGGAGTGGTACAGGATCACCGGCGGCTGGCGCACCGGCGGGATCGGTCCGGTGATTTCGCGCATGAAGGGGTCCAGCTTGGGAAAGCCGGTCTCCACCACGCTGAAGTGGCCGACGCGATCGGCGATGGCCTGGAACTGCGCCGTGTCGCGCGGACCGGTGGTGCAGTACAGATCGAAGAAGCCGCGGATATAGATATGTCGCGGCTTGCCCGCATCGAAGCCGTGGAAGGTTTCCACCTTCACGCCGGGAAAGAAATGCGGCACCGCATTGCTGGAGGTGATCACGGCCCGCGGCTTCCACGCGCGCACTTCTTCCACCGTCAGCGCGCGCTCGCCTTCCACCAGGTCTTCGGCGCCGGGACCGTCGAAGAACCAGGCGGCCTCGTCGCCGCGGGCGCGGATCGCGTCCTGGATCGGACGCAGGATGGCCAGCGCATAGCGCTCGGAGCCATACAACAAGTAATGCTCTCTCAGAGCGGGGTCTTTACTCATCGATCGATGCCATGGCGGATCAGGGCGTCGGTGGCCGTCTGCAGCGACGCGGGATTGCGGCGCATCTCGTAGTAACGCATGCGTTTGTAAGCGGCATACGAGGCGCCTGTCTGCGCGATCACAAAGCCACGCCAGCCATCGAGGAAGGCCAGCCGCAGGAAGTAATCCTTCACGAAGGCCAGCAGATACACGAAGGGCGTCTGCCACATGCGCACCGGCTTGTTCTTCTGCAGCCAGTCACGGCATTTGAGTTCGGCGTAGCGCAGCACCTTGATCTGTTTCTCGGGCAGGCTCGGGTTGTTCTCGTGGTTGAACACTTCTTTCAGCAGCACGGAAGGTCCATCGAAACGCAGCGACTCGTGCACGCGCACATCGGCCCAGCGCGCGCGGTCGCGGTGGTACAGGCGGGCCATTTTCTCGCCACGGCCCGGCAGGTACCAGCGCATGCGCTCGCCCATGAAGATGGTGGAGCGACGCAGGTAGGCCGCGCAAAGATTGCTGGCCATCAGCTTGGGCAGCCGCTGCTCCAGTTCGGCCGCCAGTTCGGGCGAGAGGTACTCATCGGCGTCGAGCGCCAGCACCCAGTCATTGCTGCACTGCGTCGTAGCGAAATTGCGCTGCGGCCCGAAGCCCAGCCACGGCTGGTGCACCACCCGTGCACCGTGGGCCTGCGCGATGGCTACCGTGTCATCGGTACTCCCGCTGTCGACCACAAGTTTTTCACTGGCGAAGGGCACGCTATCCAGACAGCGGCCAATATGCTTCGCCTCGTTGTACGTCATGACCACGAGGGTGAGGGAAAAGGTAGGCATAAAGTGAATTCTACCGGTATTCGCCGGCAGGCTTGGTCCTCCGGGAGGCCCCGGTCGGCGTTAGCCGACAGGGTCGCGGTCGGCTCAGTTTCAGCTGGAACCGTGCACTATTCTGCTGACTTTGGGCGGAGCAAAGCCGAAAATAGACCGGTTTCGGGTCCGCCCGGGCCGCAGTAACGAACAGGCAAGCAGGCAGTATGAGAAGCAGGGCGATCCCATTGAAAACCGACGTTCAGCCGAAGAGCCGGGCCATTACGCGCACGATTCTTGGCGTGGGCATCGTCTGGATGATGCTGGGGATGGTCATCATGCCGGCCGGCGTGTCGTTCAATCCCGGCAAGCCCTACCAGACCAGCCTGATCGTGTTGCTCTACCTGCCCGCCCTGGCGCTGTCCTTCTCGCAGGGCGCGCGGGTATGGCGCGAACTTTGGCCGCTGCCGGTGTTCCGGGTGTTCCTGGCGTTGCTGGCTTGGGCGCTGCTCTCCTTGAGCTGGGGCCACATACCCCATGCGGGGGACGAGGTCGGCCGCCTGATCAGCGTGCTGGCATTCGTGCTGGGCTGGCATGCCTATGCCGCCAACGACGTGTCGCGCATCCGCCATCTGCTGCTGGCCGCCGGCCTGGCCATCGGGGCTTGCGCGATCTACTACTGCATCAGCTTTGTGCGCGCTCCCATGGAAGATGGCCGTATCGTCGGCGAGGGGACGATCGCCACCGCCAATTACGCGGCGGCGCTGATGGGGGTGGTGGCGCTTTGGCTCAGCCAGCTCGATATCGACGACCGTCGCTGGTCCATCGCACGTTATGTGGCGATGGCCGTGCTGCTTCTGTTCGTCGGGCTCACCCAGACACGCAGCGTGTGGATGGCTTTGGCGCTGGCCATCCTGCTGATGCCGTTGTGGCAGCCGGGCCGCATCCATCGCTGGGTGGCGGTGACCGTGGTCGTGCTGGCGGCGGTCATGTTGCTGTGGCCAGCGTCCATGCTGACTGTACGCGGCACGTCTTTGCGCCCGGAGCTGGCCATGCAGGCGATGCATCTGGTCGCCCAGCATCCCCTGCTGGGACTGGGCCAAGGTGCTCCCATCAGCCTGCTCGTCAACGGTGCGGCCTACACGCACACGCATAACCTTCTGACCCAGGTCACTGTCGAGCTGGGCCTGCCGGGCCTGCTGCTGACCGTCGCCATGTGGCTCATGCTCGGCTGGCAAGGCTGGCGCCATCGCGGCACCCTGCAGGGTCGGCTGGTCCTGACCATCTGGGTTTACGCCTCGGTCGTACTCCAGTTCGATATGCCGCAGATGCTCGACAGCCCGCGGCCGGCATGGCTGCTGATCTGGCTGCCGATGGGTCTGGTCGTGGGCCTGCTCGCGGGTGACCGGGCCAAGCCGGCAATTTCCATCCATTGAAACTAAAGTACCCCGACGTGTTGGGGATTCGGGGATCTCGATGAACAAGGTGTTGGTTACCGGCGGTGCGGGCTTTCTCGGTTCCCATCTGTGCGACCGGTTGCTGCGCGACGGCCATGACGTGCTGTGCGTGGACAACTTCTTTACCGGCAGCAAGCAGAACATCGCGCACCTGCTCGATCACCCGTACTTCGAGATGATGCGGCACGACGTGACCTTCCCGCTCTACGTGGAAGTGGACCGCATCTTCAATTTCGCCTGCCCTGCCTCGCCGGTGCATTACCAGCACGATCCGGTGCAGACCACCAAGACCAGCGTGCACGGCGCGATCAATATGCTCGGCCTGGCCAAGCGTACCGGCGCACGCATCCTGCAGGCGTCGACCAGCGAAGTGTATGGCGATCCGGAAGTCCATCCGCAGCGCGAGGACTATTGGGGCCGCGTCAATCCCATCGGCTTCCGCAGCTGCTATGACGAAGGCAAGCGCTGCGCCGAAACGCTGTTCTTCGACTACCACCGCCAGCACAACCTGGACATCAAGGTGGTGCGCATCTTCAATACCTACGGCCCGCGCATGCATCCGAACGATGGGCGCGTGGTCAGCAACTTCATCGTGCAGGCGCTTCGCGGCGAGGACATCACCATCTATGGCGATGGCAGCCAGACGCGCAGCTTCTGCTATGTCGACGACCTGATCGAAGTGATCACCCGCATGATGAACAGCGAGGCCGGCTTCGTCGGCCCGGTGAACATCGGCAACCCGGTCGAGCACACCATGCTGCAACTGGCCGAGCGTGTGATTGCGCTGGTCGGCGGCAAATCCAGGCTGGTGTTCCGCCCGCTGCCCTCGGACGATCCGCGCCAGCGCCAGCCGGATATCGCGCTGGCCAAGGAAAAGCTCGGCTGGGAGCCGCGCGTGAGCCTGGACGACGGCCTGCGCGAAACCATTGCCTATTTCCGTCAGCTGCTGAAGGGAGAGGTGGCTGCATGAAGGCTCTGACCTTCAGCGTCATCATCACCAACTACAACTACCGCGACTACGTCGGCGAGGCGATCGACAGCGTGCTGGCGCAGACGCGCGCCGCCGCCCAGGTCATCGTGATGGACGACGGCTCCACCGATGGTTCGGCCGCCTGGCTGGCCGAGCGCTACGGCAACGACGAGCGCGTGACGCTGCGCTGCGTGAGCAATGGCGGCCAGCTTTCGGCGTTCGTCAAAGGCATGGAAGGCGTCACCGGCGACATCGTGTGTTTTCTCGATGCCGACGATCATTGGGACAAGGATTACCTGGCGCGCATCGGCGAGGTGTACGACAGTCGCCGGGATATCGATTTCGTGTTCACCGATGTCAACTTGTTCGGCAATGAGCAGGGCATCGTCGGCTACGCGGATCGAGCGACCGATCTGGGCTATACCGCCATCAGCACCTGGGTGACGGCCTACTGGTACGGCGCTGCCACATCGGCCTTGTCGATGCGGCGCATGTGGGCGCAGCGGGTGCTGGATCTGCCGCATACGTTTCTCACGACGTGGCGCATTTCGGCCGATAACTGCCTGGTGTTCGGCACCAGCGTGCTGGGTGCGCACAAGTATTACCTGCCCACGGGCATGGTCCATTACCGCGTCCATGGCGCCAACGGCTGGTGGCACGCACGCGATCGCGAGAACCAGTTCGCCAACCTGTTCCGCTCGCGCACGCTGATCAATCACTACGCCGAGCGCATGCATATGGACGTCCATACGCTGGACCTGGCCAAGGCCGAGTTCCGCAGCAAGCCGGCGGCAGGCATGGATGAGGCCTGGCGCTATGCCGGCATTGCGTTCCGGCGCGGCACGGCGGGCTGGCTCAAGCGGGTGGAGCGCACCGTATCCATCCTCCGGCACGGCCGTCGCAACAGCGGCAAGGCGGGAGCGTGATGTCGCGCGGGGCTGCTGGCATATGAGCGCCGGACTGGAGCTCAAGGTCAGCGTGATCCTGCTGACTTACAACTGGCCACAGGCGCTTGAGCGCATGCTCGAAGGCCTGGCCCGCCAGACCCAGCTGCCTTGCGAAGTCATCGTGGCCGATGATGGCTCGAGCGAAGAGACCGCTGTCTTGGTCAAGCGCATGGCGGCGACGTTCCCGGTGCCGCTGCGCCACCTGTGGCAGGAAGATCACGGGTTTCGGGCGGCGCGTGCGCGCAATCGCGGCATTGCCGCCAGTCGGGGCGACTATGTGATCCTGCTCGACGGCGACATGCTGATCGAGCCGCACTTCATCGCTGATCATCTGATGCTGGCCGAGCGTGGCTGTTTCCTGCAAGGCGGACGCATCAAGGCCACCGCTGGGGAATCGCAGCGGCTGCTGGAAGGCAAGGCGCCGGTCTTTGCGCCGTGGTCCACGGCGCACTTCGACGAGTTCGACGGCACCAAAAAGCTCTACGCCTTCCGTGCACCGTGGCTGGCGCGATGGAAGTCCCGCTCGCGCAACGGTGGGCGAGTGATGAGCTGCAACATGAGTTTCTGGCGCGACGATCTGTTGAAGGTCAATGGCTTCGACGAACGCATGGAAGGCTACGGCGCGGAAGATCGCGAGCTGGCGGCGCGCCTTGAAAACACCGGCCTGAAGCGGCGCGCGCTCAAATGGGCAGCGCTTGCCGTGCACCTTTGGCACAACTCGCGTTCCCCGCCGGACGTCGACGACATGAGCCTGCCGAACAACGTGCTTTTCCACGAGACACGCACGCAAGGGATCACCTGGTGCGAGCGCGGGATCAGCCAGCACATCGACCTGCTCGGTGAAAGCGATCACGCGGGATGAAACTGCTCTATACGAATTTTCATCACGGCGACGGCGGCGGCCACACCACCTACATCCGCGAACTTGCCGCGGCGCTGGCATCGCGGCACGAGGTGCACGTGGCGGCGCCGCCAGGTAGCCGCCTCAATCGCGAGGCGCGTGCCTTGCCCGGCGTGTTCGTGCTGGACCAGCCGTTTCCGAACGGCTTGAACAAATGGAAGGCCCGACTTCGCGCACGTGCGCAGCTAGCCTCCTATCTGCGCGAGCAAGCCTTTGACCTGATCCACGTCAACGGCTCCGCCGATCATCGCCTGGTGCTTTCGGCCATGCCGTCCAGGCGTCCCGCCCTGGTGTGGACCAAGCACAACTCCAAACCGGTCCGTGGCCTGGGCGCCGCGCTGCGCGCGCGGCACACGGATATGGTCATCGCCGTGTGCGAGTACACGCGCCGCGAGTTGATGCACACCGCCTATCGCCGCTGCAGGTTGGAAACGGTCTACAACGGCGTGGATATCGAGCGTTGGTCTCCGTGGCCGATCGACCAAGCCAGGGCTGAGCGTGCACATTGGACAGGTGGCGATGAAAGCGTGTTGGTGCTCGGTAGCAACGCAGGAACGGCGAGTTACAAAGGCTGGATGGACCTCATGGAAGCATTGCCGATGCTGCCGGAGGAGATTCGCCGTCGAGTGCGCGTGGTGATTGCCGGCGTGCCGCCCAAGACGGCAGAACTGGAGCGAGTCGCCGCGCTTGGTGTGTCCGATCAGGTGCATTTCACCGGCGTGTTGACCGACGCCCGCCCCATGGTGGCCTCGCTCGACGCGGGCTTCGTGTTGTCCTACGACGTGGAAACCATCTCGTTCGCCTGCCGCGAAATGATGGCGATGGGCAAACCGGTGCTGCTCACCCGCTACGCGGGGCTGCCCGAGAATATCCACGAAGGAAAGGATGGTTGGCTGGTCCCCGTGCGCAATCCCGCGGCGATTGCTGCCGCCGTGCAGCGATTGCTCGAACAACGCGACACCCTGCCTGCGATGGGCGAAGCTGCGCGCCAGCATGCGGAGCAGGAGTTTGGGTTGCCGCTGTTTGTGGGTCGAACGGAGCAGATTTACCAGGATCTGCTGGACATGCGTCGGACCTGATCGCCGGGACGAACAGGGCGAAGTGAGGTGCATCGCATTTCTATCGCGCCGACAACCTGGCCACAACGCAACTGTAGGAGCGCACTTGTGCGCGACCACCTAACGGAGTGGTACACCCATGCGCTGCGGTCGCGCACAAGTGCGCTCCTACAAGGGGACATGCAGCCCGGTGCCGATCAGCTCTTTGTGGGAGCGCACCCTGTGCGCGACAAGCCTACGGAGCCATACACCCCAGCGTGGCTGTCGCGCACAGGGTGCGCTCCCACAGCGCCGCGTAGGCGGCACGCTGGCCTCGTGGCGACAGCTAGTCACCGAAGCTTTGGATTTAGGCATGCGCCGGGATGACGATCAAAAAAGGGCGCATTCAAGCAAGTGGGCGTAGCCACCACCACCCACCCAACCCCCTCACTCCTCCAGCGCCGCCGCCGGCACCCGATCCACATCCTCACTAGGCATGCACCCCGGCACCACGGCATCAGCCTTGAACATCCACCACTCACGCCGATTCGCATGCCCCAGGCTCACCGCCTTGCTGCGATCCACGCACTGAGCCATCACCCCATCCAGCGCAAACAACCAGCGATGCTCGGGATCCGCAGCCTGCCATTTCACCGCAGCGCTGTACTGCTCATGCCACGGTCGCGTAAAACCGAAATCCGTGGCCGGATGGTTGAACATCAGCAGGTTCTGTTCCTTCCACGCCACCATGCCGATCTGGTCGCCCGCCGGCAGGCGCTCACGCACGTCCTGCATCAGCCCGGCAGCCGAGCTGGAATCGTTGAGGATGGGGTAGGCCCACAAGCTCCACACCAGCCACATGGCCGCCATGCCGCCAGCGACGGCGGCGACAGCGCGACGCATGCGCAGCGTGGCGATCAGCAGCAGTTGCACGGCGCCGATGGTGACGAACATCCACCACAGCGCATGGCCGCCATCATCAAAACCGCGCGCCGTAGCGAACTCGCTCGCAAACTTCGGATGCGCCACCAGCGCCGTGGCGCCCACGCCGAGCATGGCGGCGCCCATGATGCCGATGAAGACGAGCCCAGCCGCACGCAGCCAGCGCTTCTGCAGCAGCTCGTCCAGATACGGCGCACTGACCAGCGCCAGCATCGGCAGCGCCGGCATGATGTAGACGTCGCGCTTGCCCTTGGGAATCGAGAAGAACACCAGCAGCAGCACGATCCAGCCCAGCGGCAACAGGATGCGCGCGTCCCTGGCCTTGAGCGACTGCCACCAGCGCGGCAGCGTGCCCGGATAGGTCAGCGACAGCGGCAGCCAGGTGAACAGCACGATGGGCACGTAGTACAGCGCGTTGTGGTGGTGATCCCAGGACTTGCTGTAACGGCCGGCCGTCTGGTGGAACAGGATGTCGTTGACGTAAGCGGCATAGGCCGGATCGCCCGCGTGCGCTTTCGCGCCCAACAGCATCGGCACCAGCCACAATGCCATCGCCAGCAACAGCGCAACCAGACCCAATGCCCAGCGCCACCAGGCGCCCTCACCCATGCGCGACACGCCATTCCACTGGCCAAACGCGGCCACCAGATACGGCACAAACATGAAGAGCGCGAGCACGCCAACGCCCTTGGTGATCACGCCCAGCCCCGCGCAGAAACAGCCGAACCAGAACGCGCGCCAGTTAGGCCCTTTCAGCATATGCACCAGCAGGCCCCAGTTCGCCGCCGTGATGTAAAACATCACCAGTGGATCGATCTGCGCCCGTTTGGTCTGGTAGACGAACTGGAACGTGATGAGCAGGGCCGAAGCGGCATACAAGCCGACCTGGCGATTCCACAGGCGGCGGCCGAGGTCATAGACCAGCGCCAGGCAACCCAGTGCCGCCAGCAGCGAAGGCAGCAGGAAGGCGATGCGCCAGCTGCGGATCACCGTATAGCTGGCAGCTTCCAGCCAGAACAGCATCGGCGGCTTGTCCGAATACAGTTCGCTGCCGCGATGTGGGAACAGCCAGTCGCCGCTCTCCACCATGTGCTTGGCAGCCAGCGCAAAGCGCGGTTCGTCCGACGGCCAGGGATCACGCAGGCCCATGCCGGCGCCGATCACCACCAGGGCAATCAGCAGCAACAGCCAGAATCGGCGGCGTTCCAGGGGAGTGGCTTGAGAAAAAACAGACATGGGTGGATTCCGGGGCTGCGGCGGGACGCGTCGCAAACTCATAGCTTAATGCCGTGGCCCGAGCTTAACGGCCTTGGCCTTGTCCCTGGCTTAGCGGCGGCGCCTGCGGGCGCCTTCAGGCCTTCTCGAGGACGGCATAGTACATGCCGTCCAGGTCGCCATCCCCGGGCAGAACCTGCCAGCCGACACTCGCCGCCTGTCCCACTGGCAGGGAGAACTCCACGACCCGTGCATCGGACCGGCCCTGGAGCCAGGCGCCGACCACGGCGTCGTTCTCGGCGCGCAGCATGGAACAGGTGATGTAGACCAGCCGGCCGCCCGGCGCCAGCAGCGGCCACAGGGCCGTCAGGATGCGCTTCTGCTGGGCTACGAGCGGGGCGATGTCGCTGTCGCGGCGATGCAGGCGTACATCGGGCCGCCGGCGCAGCACGCCAGCAGCCGAACAGGGCGCATCGATCAGGATGCGATCGAACGGCTTGCCGTCCCACCAGCCTTCAGGCTCGCCTGCATCGCCGACGACGATATCGGCCTTGAGGCCGAGACGTTCCAGGTTCTGGCTGATGCGCTGGGTGCGCCTGGCGTCGAATTCCAGCGCCGTGAGCGAGAGATCCGCGCGCTCCAGCAAATGGCAGGCCTTGCCGCCAGGCGCGGCGCAGGCATCGAGCACGCGCTGGCCGTCGCGCACGTCAGCAAGATCGGCGGCAATCTGCGCGGCGCCGTCCTGCACCGCGAACTCGCCAGCGGCGAAACCCGGCAGGCGGGTAACGTCGGTGCTGTGCGGCAGCACGATGCCGTCAGCGAGCCACGCATGGGCATCGGCCGTATAGCCGTCCGTACGCAGGCGCTCGATCAGCGAGTCGCGTTCACTGCGGCGATGGTTGACGCGCAGCATCAGCGGCGGCTCGACATTGTTCGCCGCCATCACCGCATCGGCATGCTCGGGCCAGTCGCGCGCCAGCGTCTTGGCCAGCCACAGGGGATGCGCGTGTCGCGTCTGCGGCTTGGCGTCGAGTTCGGCCAGCAGCGTCTCGCGCTCGCGTTGCCAGCGACGCAGCACGGCATTGACCAGGCCTGCCATGCGCGGTCGCTGCATAGCTCGCGTCGCCTGCACCGTAGCGGCCACGGCGGCATACGCCGGCAGCTGCAGGATTTCCAGTTGCACCAGTCCCAGCACCAGCAGTGCATGCACCACGGGCTCCTTCTGGCGCAACGACTTCTCCATCAGGCGATCGAGCACGGGGTCGAACCGCAGCCACCAGCGTGCGCCATCGCTGAGCAAAGCCATCAGCAGCGCGCGATCGCGACCGTCGGCCAGCTTGGGCGCATGACGCTCCATCGCGTCGCGCAGCGAAGTGCCGCGCAAGGCGACGTCGGCAAGGGCTTGGGCGGCTAGAGCGCGGGTATCGGTCATCAGGGGAAGGTAGTGGATGTGGGTGAGAAGCGAGGGTAAACGGAAGCGCGCTTTTTAGCTCGTCATTCCGGCGCAGGCCGGACTCCAGTAGCGTCAGTGCTCGGTTTTCGCTGGCGCTCATGAGACTTACCACTGGCGTCGCGAAAGCCAATGGTTCCCGCTACTGGATTCCGGCCTGCGCCGGAATGACGATCTTTAGAGGCCGCGAGTCTTCATGGCGTTGAAGTAATCGGCCGCCGTAATGCGCTTGCCACCCGCACGCTGCAACGCGGTTACCCGCAGCACGCCTTCACCGCAGGCGATATCGATACCCTCGCGGCTTATGCCAAGCACCGAACCCGGCGCACCGCTGCCTTCGATGGCGCGCGCGGCCCAGATTCGCAGCATTTCGCCAGCGACTTCACCTTCAGCCACCGGCCACGGATCAAAGGCGCGCACCTGGCGCTCCAACTCAATCGCCGGTCGCGTGAAGTCGAGTCGCGCCTCGGCCTTGTCCAACTTGTGCGCGTAGGTGACGCCTTCGTCCGGCTGGGCCTGGGGGGCCAAGCTTTCACCGGCCATCACACGCGCCAGACCCTCGGCGAGCACGTCGGCGCCCAACATGGAGAGGCGATCATGCAGCGAGCCGCCGGTGTCCTCGCCGCTGATCGGCGTGCGGCGCTCCAGCAGTACCGGGCCGGTATCCAGGCCGGCTTCCATCTGCATCAGGTCGACGCCGCTTTCGCTGTCGCCGGCCAGGATGGCGCGCTGGATCGGCGCCGCGCCGCGCCAGCGCGGCAGCAGGCTGGCGTGCACGTTCCAGCAGCCCAGGCGCGGAATGGCCAGCACCTTGCGCGGAAGAATCAGGCCGTACGCCACCACCACCATCAGGTCCGGCGCGTACGCGGCCAGCGTGGCGCGTGCCTCGTCGGACTTCAGCGATTCGGGTTGCTCGACGGGAATGTCGGCTGCCAGGGCCGCCTGTTTGACCGGGCTGGGTGTGAGTTTGCGGCCGCGACCGGCGGGGCGATCGGGCTGGGTGTAGACCGCCACCACCTGCGCACCGCTCGCACGGCACGCTTCAAGGCAGGGTACGGAGAATTCGGGAGTGCCCGCGAAAACGACGCGGAGCTTCAAGCGGTGGCCGCCTGCTTGCGCTGCTTTTCCAGGCGCTTGAGCAGCATGGAGCGCTTGAGCGGCGACAGATAGTCCACGAACACCTTGCCGGCGAGGTGATCCATCTCGTGCTGCACGCACACGGCCAGTGGGCCTTCAAACTCGTGCTCGATCTCGTTGCCGTCCACGTCGTTGGCTTTCACCTTCACCTTGAGGGCGCGGGTGACATCGGCGTAAATGCCCGGGAACGACAGGCAGCCTTCCTGGTAGACCTGGGCGCCGTCCTTCTCGATGATGCGTGCATTGATCAGCGCCAGCGGCTCATTGCGCTCGTCGCTCATGTCGGCCACCAGCACCTGCTTGTGTACATTCACCTGGGTAGCGGCCAGGCCGACACCATTGGCGTCATACATGGTCTCGAACATATCGGCCACGAACTGCTTGAGTTCGGCGTCGAACACGGTCACCGGTTCGGCCTTGGTACGCAGGCGGGGATCGGGAAATTCGATGATGGTCAGTACGGACATGGCTTTACCTCAAGCGCCGAAACTGCGGGCGAATCGGTGAAAACCAAGCCCCGGGCGCATCTAGAATGACCTTTATTGTACGCCGCCAAGCGCCCGTCTGGCATGCTGTTTTGCCAACTGGTCACGGTTGCGTGAACAAGTTGTTCGGTTACACTCGCCCGAGCGTCGGGGGATGGGGGATTCCCGTTTATGATCAGAAAGTCCATAGGGCTGCTGGCCGGCATGCTGGTCACGGTGGCTGTTTACGCTGCGGGCGCGCAATTGCGTGCCGATCACCCGGATACCTATACGGTTCGAAAGGGCGACACCCTTTGGGCGATTTCCGCACGTTTCCTGTCCAAGCCGTGGCTGTGGCCGGAAATCTGGCAAGCCAACCCGCAAGTGCAGAACCCACATCTCATCTATCCGGGTGACGTGCTGAATCTGTCGTTTGCCAACGGTCCGCGCCTGGGCTTGCAGCCCCGCGTGCGTGCCGAGGGCGATGCAGTGCCGGCCATTCCGCTGGATCAGCTGCAGACGTTCCTCAAGGAAATGCGCGTACTCAACAGCGACCAGGTCAAGGCACTGCCTTACGTGGTGGGCTTCGAGGAAGCGGATCTGCGCGGCACGGTGGGCAAGAACGTCTATGCCCGCAACCTGCAGTCCGAGCCGGGCCAGCGCTTTGCGATCGTGCGTCCCACCCAGACCTTCCGCGACTTCGACAGCAAGAAGGGTCGCGACAGTGGTTCGGATCTGGTCGCCCATCCGCTGGACAGCAATGTGTCGCTGGTCCAGACGCCGTGGAAGGAAGATTTCCGCGCGGACGGCCACTACGGCCATGGCGAGGACATCGGTACCGAGGTGATGGTGATCGGCACCGCCGAGGTGTTGCGCACCGGCGACCCGACCACCTTGCTGCTGTTGAACGGCACCATGGAGATCAACAAGGGCGACCGCCTGTTGCCGATCGACGACAAGCCGTATGACGCCTACTACTACCCGCATGCGCCCAAGTCGCTGCCGGGCAATGCGCGCGTGATCGCCTTCGCCGACGCCTACGATGCGGTGGGTCCGCATCAAGTGGTTGCGTTGAACATCGGCTCGCAGGACGGCGTGGACAACGGCCAGACCTATTCGATCTACCAGCCGGGCGAAACCATCAACGACGACGTCGCCCACAACAGCTGGAATCGCGGCACCGGCGTGGACGTGACGCTGCCCCAGGAGTTCGTGGGACACGTGATGGTGTTCCGCACCTTCGACCGCGTCAGCTACGGCCTGATCATGGATGGCCTGCGCCCGGTGCACAGGCACGACAAGCTCGAGCTGCCGAACTAAAACCCCGGCGGTACAGGACGACAGAACGGCGCGGTCACGACCGCGCCGTTTTTTTTTGCGCCGTGCCTAGGCTGGACGGCGATGAACGACCCTCAACATCTACGCACCTGGCTGATCCTGCTGCGCACGCCGCGCCTCGGGCCGGGCGCGCTGCGCGAACAGCTGGTGGCCCATGACGGCCAGGTCGATGCCGTGCTCGCGGCTCTCCAGCAACGACTGGCCGACCTGCCCGCCGACACCCGCCGCTGGCTGCAGCGCCCCGACCCGCGCCGTCTCGACGCCGATCTGGCCTGGCTGGCGCAGCCCGGCCATCGCCTGATGCTGTACACCGACGAGGACTTCCCTCCGCAGCTCGAAGCGATTGCACAGCCGCCCGCGGTGCTGTTTGTCGCCGGCGACGCCAGCCTGCTGTTGCACGCGCAGTTGGCCATCGTCGGCGCTCGCGCGGCGACCCTGAGCGGTTGCGCCGACGCGCGCGCCTTCGCCCAGGACCTGGGCCATGCCGGCTTCACCATCACCAGCGGCATGGCCGAGGGCATCGATGGCGCCGCTCACCTGGCCGCGCTCGAGGCCGGGCTGCCTACGGTGGCCGTGGTGGGCACCGGACTGGACCGCGTCTACCCGCACAAGCACCAGGCCCTGGCCCGGCGGCTGGCGGCCGAGGGTGCGCTCGTGAGTGAGTTTCCTCCGGGCACGCCGGGTCGCGCGGATCACTTCCCCCGCCGCAACCGCCTGATCGCCGGCTTGTCGCTGGGCACCCTGGTGATCGAGGCCGGCCTGCAATCGGGCTCGCTGATCACGGCCCGCCTGGCGGCCGAACAGGGGCGCGAGGTATTCGCTTTGCCCGGTTCCATACATAATCCCCTCGCTCACGGTTGCCATCGGCTGATTCGCGATGGTGCGCGGTTGGTCGAAACGGCTGCCGAAATCGTGGAAGCGCTTGCTCCTGTTGCTGTCGCGCTGGGGCGTGAGCTGGCAAGCCGGTTACAAGGCCTTGCCGTCGCGTCTCCTCAAGAGACGGCGTCCGAAGCCGATCCATCCCGCCGGGCCTTGCTCGACGCGCTCGGTTACGGGCCGGTCGCGCTCGACGATCTGGCGGGTTTCACCGGCAAAACTGTCGCAGACCTTACATCTGTGTTGTTGATGCTGGAGCTGGACGGCCAGGTCGAAGCGCTGCCAGGCAATCGCTACCAACGCTTGCCGGGCTAGCGTAAGGCCAACTGCAGCGCGCTTTCACATGGTTCAGCTTGACGGCGTGATGCCGCCATGCCTTTAACTAAATATAGGAAGCCGGCCCGGACAGGTCGGCTATAGATGGCGGATAGCAAGCTTCATGGCAAAAAACCTGCTTATCGTCGAGTCGCCGGCTAAGGCGAAGACGATCAATAAATATCTCGGCAAGGACTTCCAGGTCCTGGCTTCCTACGGCCACGTGCGCGACCTGCGCCCGAAGGAAGGGGCGGTCGACCCGGACAACAACTTCGCCATGGCCTACGAGGTCATCGACCGCAACGAGAAACACGTCGACGCCATCGCCAAGGCAGCCAAGCTGGCCGACGACATCTATCTGGCGACCGACTTGGATCGCGAAGGTGAAGCGATCTCCTGGCACATCAGCGAGATCCTCAAGGAGCGCGGCCTGACCAAGGGCAAGACGCTGCATCGCGTGGTGTTCTCCGAGATCACGCCCAAGGCGATCAAGGCCGCCGTGGCCTCGCCGCGCCAGCTGTCGCTGGACATGGTCGATGCGCAGCAGGCGCGCCGCGCGCTGGACTACCTGGTGGGCTTCAATCTTTCGCCGGTGCTGTGGCGCAAGGTGCAACGCGGTCTTTCCGCCGGTCGCGTGCAGTCGCCCGCGCTGCGCATGATCGTGGAGCGCGAGGAAGAGATCGAAGCCTTCGTCGCCCGCGAGTACTGGACCATCGAAGCGGCGATGCGCCACCCGGAAGGCGACTTCAACGCCCGCCTGACCAAGCTCAACGGCAAGAAGTTCGAGCAGTTCGACCTCACCAACGAACACGATGCGCTGGCCGCTCGCCATGCGCTGAAGCAGGCGGCACACGGCCACCTCACTGTCAGCGAGGTTGGCAGCAAGGAGCGCAAGCGCCGCCCGGCCCCGCCGTTCACCACCTCCACGCTGCAGCAGGAGGCCGCGCGCAAGCTCGGTTTCTCCACCAGCCGCACCATGAAGGTCGCGCAGGGTCTGTACGAAGGCGTGTCGATCGGCAGCGAGGGCAACGTTGGCCTGATCAGCTATATGCGTACCGACTCGGTGGCACTGTCCGAGGACGCCGTGGTCGAGTTGCGCGAGTTGATCGCACGCGACTTCGGCACCAAGGCGCTGCCGGATCATGCGCAGGCCTACAAGTCCAAGTCCAAGAACGCGCAGGAAGCGCATGAGGCGATTCGCCCGACCTCGGCCATGCGCACGCCGCGCGACGTGTCGGCGTATCTCAACGACGAGCAGCGCAAGCTTTACGAGCTGATCTGGAAGCGCACGGTTGCGTGCCAGATGATCCACGCCACGCTCAACACCGTGTCGGTGGAATTCGCCGTGCCGCACGTGCACGGTGGCGATGCCTCGTTCCGTTCGACCGGCACCACCGTGGTCGATCCTGGCTTCCTCGCCGTGTACGAGGAAGGCCGCGACCAGAAGACCGCCGACGACGATGACGAAGGCCGCCGCCTGCCCAAGCTCGACGTGGGCGAGAAAGTGGCGCTGCAGGACATCCTGGCCGACCAGCACTTCACCGAGCCGCCGCCGCGCTACTCCGAAGCGAGCCTGGTCAAGACGCTGGAAGAACACGGCATCGGCCGTCCGTCGACCTATGCCAGCATCATCCAGGTGCTGCTCAACCGCGAATACGTCTTCCTCGACAGCCGCCGCTTCAAGCCGACCGATGTGGGCCGTGCAGTGAGCAAGTTCCTCACGGCGCACTTCACCCGCTATGTCGACTACGACTTCACCGCCAAGCTCGAAGACGAGCTGGACGCCGTGAGCCGTGGCGAAGAAGCCTGGGTGCCGCTGATGGAGCGCTTCTGGCAGCCGTTCAAGCAGCAGGTGGACGAGAAGACCGAAACCGTCGATCGCAGCGAAGCGACCGGCGCGCGCGAGCTGGGCAGCGATCCCAAGAGCGGCAAGCCGGTGTCGGTGCGCCTGGGCCGCTACGGGCCGTATGCGCAGATCGGCGACAAGGACACGGACGAGAAGCTGCAGTTCGCAAGCTTGCGTCAGGGCCAGAGCATGCACACCATCACGCTGGCCGACGCGCTGGAGCTGTTCAAGCTGCCGCGCAAGCTCGGCCAGGCTGAGAACGGCGACGAAGTATCGGTGGGCGTGGGCCGCTTCGGTCCGTTCGTGAAGCAGGGCAGCACGTACGCCTCGCTCAAGCCCGAAGACGATCCGTACACCATCGAATTGCCGCGCGCCCTGCAGATCGTGCAGGAGAAACTGGAGATGATCGCCAACCGCATCATCCAGGACTTCGGCAACGGCGTGCAGGTGCTCAATGGCCGCTTCGGTGCGTACATCACTGATGGCGAAAAGAACGCGCGCATTCCCAAGGACCAGGAGCCGAAGGAACTGACCGAAGCGCAGTGCATCGAATTGCTCGCTGCCGCACCGGTCAAGAAGGGCCGCGGCGCGTTCAAGAAGACCGCCAAGAAGGCAGCCGCCGAGAAGAAGCCGGCAGCCAAGAAGGCGGCCGCCAGCAAGACGGCCACCAAGAAGGCCCCGGCGAAGAAGACCACCGCCAAAAAGGCTGCGAGCAAGAAGACCGCCACGAAGAAGACGGCGGCCAAAAAGGCTCCGGCCAAGACTGCCACCAAGAAAGCTGCCGCCAAGAAGGCGGCAACGGAAGCCTGAGTGACGGCTCGCTTCAGCCTGTCCGACCTGGATGCCGCCGCCGCGCTGCTGCGCCGCGGCGGTGTGCTGGCCTATCCGACCGAGGCCGTGTTCGGCCTGGGTTGCGACCCGCACAATCCCGTCGCATTCGAGCGGTTGTTCGCGCTCAAGCAACGGCCGCCCACCCAGGGCGTGCTGTTGATCGCGTCGGAGTTTGCCCAGGTCGAGCGTTATATCGACCTGGCCGCCGTGCCCGCCGCCGTGCTGGCGCAGGTGCGCGAGAGCTGGCCCGGACCCAACACCTGGATCTTTCCGCGCTCCGCGGACGTTCCGGCCTGGGTGGCCGGCGCGCATGCCGGCATCGCCCTACGCGTGACGGCGCACGAACCTGCTGCTGCGCTATGCCGCGCCTATGGCGCCGCCCTGGTTTCCACCAGCGCCAATCCGCATGGCGAGCCGCCGGCGCGCACCGCTGACGTAGCTGCCGGCTACTTCGGACCTGCGCTGGATGGCCTGCTGGACGCACCGACCGGCGATCAGCTACGCCCCACCGTGATCCGCGATGCGCTCTCGGGCGCTATCATCCGTGCCTGAGTGAAGCCGCAAGGACTTGCTGACCGGGTCAGCGAGGATGAACGGTTTCCGCATGCCACGCGCTCTCAGTAGGGAGTGATTCAGTGGCTACCGCGAGGATGGCGATCATCGCGGGCTCTCTATTCCGTCCGCATGTCGGACCGGCCCAAGCCGGACCGAGGGGCAGACTGCCGTTGCCGGAGAACACCTTGGCCATCGTTTTTGAAAACGTCCAGCTCGAACGATCCGCCATCGAGTTGCCGTTGCTGGCGGCGACCGCGCCGGATCGCCCGCTGGTGTGGCGCGATGGCGAGCCGGTCACCGCCGCGCGCTTCCTGGCGCACGTGCTGGCGGTCGCCGAACAGCTGCCGGTGGCCCCTGCCGCCGTGAACCTGTGCGAAGACCGCTACGCCTTCCTGGTGGCCTTCTGCGCCATTGCGCTGCGTGGCCAGACCAACCTGCTGCCGTCCTCGCGCGCACCGCAGGCCGTGGCCGAGGTGATGGCCGCTCATCCCGGCAGCTATGCCCTGGGCGAACTTGCACTCGATGCGCCGCCGAGCCATTACCGGCATCTGCCGAACCTGATGGACGTCCCCGAGTCGCAGGCAGACCTGACGATTCCGACCCTGCCGGCCGACCAGGTCGTGGCGATTGGCTACACCTCCGGCTCGACCGGCACGCCCAAGGGCAACCCCAAGACCTGGGGCAGCTTCAACGCCAGCAATGCGGGCAACCTGCGCATGCTGCATGAGTCGGTGGGCAAGCAGTTCCACGTGGTGGCGACGGTGCCGCCGCAGCACATGTACGGCATGGAGATGTCGGTGCTGCTGCCCCTGCTCGGGCATATCGCCGTCCATGCGGGCCGCCCGCTGCTGCCGGCGGACGTCGCGGCAGCGCTGGCCGAGGTGCCCGCGCCGCGCGTGCTGATCACCACGCCCGTGCATCTTCGTGCGCTGATCGAATCGGGCGTGACGTTGCCGCCGATCGACGCCATGGTGTCCGCCACCGCGCCGATGCCGGTGGAGCTTGCGCAGGCGGCTGAGGCGCGTTTCGGCGCGCCGCTGCTGGAAGTGTTCGGATCCACGGAAACCTGCGTGTTCGCCAGCCGCCGTTCGGCCAATGACGAGCCGTGGCTGCTGTACGACGACGTGCAGCTGCATCCCCAGCCCGACGGCACGCAGGTGCGCGCACCGCAGCTGGATGAGCCGATGACGCTGGCCGACATCGTGACGCTGCATGACGGCGGACGCCGTTTCCGCTTGTGCGGACGTCATTCGGACTTGCTCGAGATTGCCGGCAAGCGTGCTTCGCTCGGTGATCTCACCCGTCGGCTGCAGGCGATACCGGGCGTGAAAGACGGCGTGGTGTTCCAGCTGGAGAACGGCGATGCGCTCGGTGTGCATCGCATTGCGGCGCTGGCGGTGGCGCCGGATATGGATGAGCAGACCATCCTGGACGCATTCCGTCAGTCGGTGGATCCGGTGTTTTTGCCGCGGCCCTTGAAGTTGGTGGCCGGGTTGCCGCGCAATGAGACGGGGAAGTTGCCGAGGGCGGCGTTGTTGGCGCTGCTCTAGCCTTGCTCCCTCTCCCCTGCGGGGAGAGGGCTGGGGTGAGGGGCGGGTGCTCGCGGGAACGTTTCTTCTTCGCCGTCGTCCCGGCGCAGGCCGGGAGCCAGAGCCTCGGTTTCTGGTTGCCGCCTCCCCGCCAGCGTGCCGCCTACGACGCGAAGCTAGTCCCTGTGGGACGCGGCGGGCGTTTCGATCGGCTGCCGCCGCTCGAGTCACTTTTCTTTTGCTGGCCCAAAAGATCCCTCGGGACTAGCTTCGCGTCGAAAGTAACCCAAAGAAAATGGCCTGATAACGCCCGCAGCATCGTGCTGGGATAAGCCCGATCGCTCGAGGCGCGTCTGGCGGGACAACCTCCGAGGGTACACAGGGGGTACTTCCAAGCGCTGCGCAACGCGCCCGAATCGCTGAGGACTTAAAGCAGGGCCTCGCTTCGCTTCGCTTTAGCCTTGGCACGCACATCGCGAATTGACTACCGCACCTGGCGCTTGTCTGTGGGAGCGCACCCTGTGCGCGACAGCCACGCCTGGGTGTACCGCTCCGTAGGTTTGTCGCGCACAGGGTGCGCTCCCACAAAGAGCCGACCGGCAAGATTGATCCGCCATCCACAGGCCAGCGCGATCCCTTGTAGGAGCGCACTTGTGCGCGACCGCGGAGCTCAGACGTACCGCTCCGTAGGCTGGTCGCGCACAAGTGCGCTCCTACAGTTGCGCCGTGGCCAGCTTGCCGCCACGCGATGCGCCGCACTCCTCACTCTCACCTGGCCCCAACCCAGCCTCCCGCTGAAGCCCCCCCCGGTGCTGCACTGCGAAAACCCCCGCCGCCCTTTACAATGGCCCGCTGCGCCGCTCCAGGCGCACCCCTACGGCAGTTGGAGTCCCCATGAAAGTCCTGGTCATCGGCAGCGGCGGGCGTGAACACGCGTTGGCGTGGAAGCTCAAGCAGTCGCCGCGCGTGAGCGAAGTGATTGTCGCCCCGGGCAATGCGGGTACGGCGCGGGAAAAGGGTGTGCGCAACGCCGACGTGGCGGTGACGGACCTGGAGGGTTTGTTCAAGCTGGCCAAGGACGAAAAGATCGGGCTGACGGTGGTCGGTCCCGAAGTGCCGCTGGTGGCCGGTGTGGTCGACAAGTTTCGCGCGGCCGGGCTGCGCTGCTTCGGTCCGCGCGCGGTGGCTGCGCAACTGGAAGGTTCCAAGGCATTCGCCAAGGACTTCCTGCTCCGCCACAACATTCCCACCGCCCGCTATGCGGTGTTCACCGAACTCAACCCCGCGCTTGCCTATGTGCGCCAGCATGGCGCGCCCATCGTGATCAAGGCCGATGGTCTGGCCGCGGGCAAGGGTGTAGTGGTGGCGTTGACGCTGGCGGATGCCGAGCAGGCGCTGCATGACATGCTGGGTGCGCATCAGTTTGGCGATGCATCCGCGCGCGTGGTGATCGAGGAATTCCTCGACGGCGAGGAAGCCAGCTACATCGTGGTGAGCGATGGCCAGCACGCCTTGCCGATGGCTAGCAGCCAGGACCACAAGCGCCGCGACGAAGGCGATATGGGTCCCAACACCGGCGGCATGGGCGCGTATTCGCCCGCGCCGGTCGTCACGCCTGACGTCGAGAAGCGCATCCTCAAGGAAGTGATCGAACCCACCCTGCGTGGCATGGCGATGGAAGGCGCGCCCTTCATCGGTTTCCTCTACGCGGGTTTGATGATCGATAAGAGCGGTACGCCCAAGGTCATCGAATTCAACGTGCGCTTCGGTGATCCGGAAACGCAGCCCATCATGCTGCGTTTGAAGTCCGACCTGGTGGACCTGATCGAAGCCGCGCTCGACGGTGAGCTGCATCACACGCATGTGCAGTGGGACGCGCGTCCGTCGCTCGGCGTGGTGATGGCAGCGGGCGGCTATCCGGGCAAGGTGCGCAGTGGCGACGTCATCACCGGGCTGGACAGCGATTTTGGCTCCAGCGTGAAAGTGTTCCACGCCGGCACGCAGCTCGATGCGCAGGGCAAAGTCGTCACTGCCGGCGGTCGCGTGTTGACGGTGTGTGCACTGGGCAAGGACATCGCGGCTGCTCGCGAGCACGCCTATGCGGCAGTGGCCAAGATTCACTACGAGGGCGGCTTCTGCCGTCGCGATATCGCGCATCGCGCGCTGCATCGCCTCTGAGCCGATCGATTCATCCCGCTGAAAGCCCCCGGATTTCCGGGACTTTTCTTTTGCATCATCCGTGACAGCGCATTCATCGCGCCTCTTCCACGATCTTCTTCAGCGAACGCAGTACGTCGCCAAAATCGCCCGTGACCTGCGGCCCGATCGCCTCAGCCTCGGGGCCGGTGATCCGGGTGGCGTAAGTCACTCTCACCCGATGTGGCGAGAGCGCTTCGATACGGTGGTCGACCACAACGCGCGTTTCATCGATAACGGTTGCGTCGGTAAAAGCCTTGCGCTCGTCCACCGCGATCAAGGTGCTGACGAACGCGTCCGTGCCCGGCGGCTGCATGGTGAAGGTGGTGCCGGTGGCAAAAGGCCCGTGCAACTGGATGTGTTCGACGCCTGCGTTCCAGTGCTTCCAGCCGTGCACATCGGCAAACACCGCCCAGACTTGCGCCGGTGTGGCGTCGATCTCGATGCCTTCTTCATGCGTCCACATGACAGCTCCTTGCGAGTCGTGGAACGCAGGCGTTCCATCAATGAATCAGCCGGGAATCTCAGGCTCGACCAGGCTTGCCAGATGCAGCAGCGACTCCTGCCAGCCCAGATAGCATGCCTCGGTGGGGATCATCTCCGGAATGCCTTCCTGCACCACGTTCATTTCCGTGCCGCAGGAAACTTGCCTCAGGGTGACCGTGGTCTGCATCTCGCCAGGCAGGTTCGCATCGTCGAAGCGCGCGGTGTAGCGAATGCGTTCACCGGGCACGAGCTCCCGATAGGTGCCGCCAAACGAATGGCTGTGACCGCTGGTGAAATTGGTGAACGACATCTGATAGGTGCCGCCGACCTTGCCATCCAGATGCTGCACCTTGCCGGTGAAGCCATTGGGCGGGAGCCAGCGCGCCATGGCGTCGGCATCGAGGAAGGCGCGATAGATCTTCTCGGGCGTAGTGCGAAGGACACGGTGGAGCGTAACGGTACCGGTGGTCATGCCTGGGACTCCTGTTCAGGGAAGAACGGTCCGCGGTGGGACCTTCATCCATACGACGAACCTGTCGCGCCTTTTTCGACGTCTGCTATCGATCCTCTCGACGCAGGATGACGTGAGTGGCGCGTTCGCCTGCGATGCTGTCCACCGCCTGGTAACCGAGCTCAGGCAGATCCAGGCCCTGGAACAAGGCTTCGCCACGACCCATCAACCACGGCCGCACGGCCAGATGAAGCTCATCGATCAGGCGCGCCTGCAGGTACTGGCGCACCGTGGACACACCGCCACCGATGCGAACGTCCTGGCCGTTCGCGGCGACACGTGCCTGTTCCAGTGCGGCGTCGATGCCATCAGTGACAAAATAAAACGTGGTGCCACCCGCCATGGTGAGCGGTGCGCGTGCGTACTGGGTCAAGACGAACACCGGCACGTGATACGGCGGCTCCTCACCCCACCAACCCTTCCAGCTGTCATCAGGCCATGGGCCACGAACCGGGCCGAACATATTGCGGCCAAGTATCCACGCGCCAATGTTCGCGAAGCCCTTTTCCGCCATGTCGTTGTCAATGCCGGTTTCGCCCTCGCTGCCGCTGTCGCCATGCATGCGCTGGAACATGCGGGTGGGGAAAACCCATTCCATCAGGCCCAGGCCACCCACGCCGAGCGGATGCTCAAGATCCTGGGCGAGTCCCGCGGCGTAACCATCCAGCGATACGGCAAAACTTTGCACGCGAACTCTCGACATGACGACTATCCGTGTTGGAGGAGTTACCTATCCGACGAACCATCGGCGCCGATATCGACACGAGCCGATCCCGGCGCCCGCAGACGCAACGGAGCATGCCAGAAAGCGAGCGGAAGCGATGTCGACGCCCGGTCGTCACCGCTTCCCGATGCAGACGCCGACGAGCGTCCGTGCGTGATGTCCCCGCTGCTATGCTCCGCGCGTGAAGGACACCACGCCACCGAGCTGCGCATGAGCCAATTCAACCTGCTGGGAAGCCGACGTTTCGCGCCATTCTTCTGGACGCAGGCGCTGGGCGCGTTCAATGACAATGCGTTCCGCAACGCGATGGTCATGCTGGTGGCGTTCCAGATGGGGCTGGATGACAAGACGGTGTCGCTCTACACCAATCTGGCGCCGGCCCTGTTCATTCTTCCCTACTTCCTGTTTTCGGCCACGGCCGGGCAGCTGGCGGAGAAATACGAGAAGTCGCGCATCATCCGCTATGTGAAGCTGTTCGAGATCGCTGCCATGGCGATCGCCGCAGTCGGCTTCTACACGCACCACACCACCTTGCTGCTGGTGGTGCTGTTTCTGATGGGGCTGCACTCGACCACGTTCGGTCCAATCAAGTACGCGATCCTTCCGCAGGCGCTGAAGCCGGAAGAACTGGTCGGCGGCAACGGCCTGGTGGAAATGGGCACGCAGCTGGCGATGCTGATCGGCATGATCGCCGGCAATTCGCTGATGTTGATTGCGGGCTACGGGCCCATCGCCGCCTCCGGAACCACCATCCTCATCGCGGTGCTTGGCTATCTCGCGAGCCGGCGCATTCCGCCAGCACCTGCCACGGCGCCGGATCTCGTGTTCAACTGGAATCCAGCCAGCGAAACCATGCGCGTGCTTGGCATCACCAAGCAGGATCGTCGCGTGTTCAACGCGGTGCTCGGCATTTCCTGGTTCTGGTTTTTCGGCACCGTGTTGATCGCGCAACTGCCCAATTACACGCGCCTCAACCTGGGTGGCGACGGTTCGGTCAATACGCTGGTGCTTACGCTGTTTTCGCTGGGCACGGGTGTCGGCGCCTTGCTGTGCGAACGCATGTCCGGACGCCGCGTGGAAGTGGGCCTGGTGCCGTTGGGTGCATTCGGCCTGACGGCATTTGGCGTCGATCTCTACCTGGCCCATCCGCATCTGGCGACCACGCATGGCCTGGACTGGCTGGGTTTCATCCATGGCGCGGGCAGTTGGCGCGTGGTGATGGATCTCACCCTGATCGGCGTCTTCAGCGGTTTCTACGTGGTGCCGCTGTTCGCCTTCGTGCAGGCGCGTACGCCGCGCGACCGGCTGTCGCGCGTGATCGCGGGCAACAACATCATCAACGCGCTGTTTATCTGCCTGGCCTCGGGTTTCGGGCTGGCGCTGGGTGCGCTGGGTTTCACCGCCGTGCAGATTTTCCTCGCCGCCGCGCTGCTCAACGTGCTGGTGGCGGCGTACATCTTCACCATCGTTCCCGAATTCCTGATGCGTTTCATCACCTGGGTGCTGGTGAATACGCTGTACCGCGTGCGCGTCGACGGACTGGAAAACATTCCGCAGGAAGGTCCCGCCCTGCTCGTGTGCAATCACGTGAGCTTTATGGACCCGTTGCTGCTGATGGCGAATCTGCGCCGGCCCGCGCGCTTCGTCATGTACTACAAGATCTTCAATATCCCGGTGTTGAAGTTCGTGTTCCGCACGGCCAAGGCGATCCCGATTGCAGGACAGAAGGAAGATCCGGTCGTGCTGCAGCGCGCCTATGACGAAGTGGATGCCGCACTCGCCGATGGCGAGCTGGTGTGCATCTTCCCCGAGGGCGGCTTGACCAAGGACGGCGACATCGCGCCGTTCCGGCCTGGCGTCGCGCGCATTCTGGAGCGACGCCCCGTGCCGGTCGTGCCTCTGGCCTTGCGCGGTTTGTGGGGCAGTGTGTGGAGCCGGCGCGATTCGATGTTGCACCGAGCGCGCCTGCCGCGACGCTTCCGCGCTCGCGTGGAACTGGTCGCCGGTACGCCCTATTCACCTCAGGACGTGCAGTTGGACACGCTGGAGGCTCGCGTGCGAGAGCTGCGTGGCGATTTCGCCTGACAGCTTGCTTGGCGATCGCACCGGTCCCGTGCGATCGCCCGCTTGATCAGCCCATCCAGCCAGCCAGTACGATCAGGGCCACGACACTGAGCCACGCCAGCAGTGCGCGCAGCAAGGCGCCGCGCAAGCGGATGAGTTCGGCCAGCGTATCGATGCGTTCCTCGGCGTAACCGTCGCCTGCTTCGATATCCACCTGCACATCCGCACGCGCGGCAGCGCCGAGGAAACCCGGGCCTTCCACGTACCAGCGGTTGGGCGGCTGTTGCTGGTGCCAGTGCTTCCACGCGCCAATCACTGCATCCCAATGGCCAACCAGGGCGAGCGTAAACACCATCAGCTGCGCCGGCAGCCAGTCGGCCACGTTGGCGAAGGCACGGGCGGCATGGCGCGCAGCGGTGTCCAGGCGCAGGGTCTGGTCACGGCCCAGCGTCTGCGCCAGGCGATAAAGCAGTGCGCCGGCAGGACCGAGCAGGAAGAACCACAGCAGCACGCCAAAGCGTCGGCGCAGCGCGGCATAGGCGGTCGCTTCACCAAGTGCGAGCGCATTCCAGGCCACCGGCTCGCCGTCGTCCGACAACGCCTGGGCGGCGGCTTCGCGTGACGGCTGGTCGGGTGCCTTGATGATGGCTTCGAGATCCGCTTCGTACGCGTGCGGACCGAAGCAGTACAACAGCACCACCAGGGCAAAGATCAGGCGAAAAAGATCGCTGCCCGGCAACAGGTCGATCAGCCATATCGCGATCAGACACAGCACCACCGGCACGCCCAGGGTCACCGCGACGCGCGCCGGACCGCTGGTGTCACCCAGCTGCGCCACCCAGCGCCGGAAGCCGCCGTCGCCGCGCCAGTGCGCGAGCTGCGGCATGACATGCACCAGGCCAAGTGCGATGAGTGCAGATAGCAAACTGACAGCCATGAACGCGTTACTCCCGGTCGATGGGCGCATTGTAGGACAACGCTGTGACGGGTCAGTGGGTACGCAGCCGGGCGTGCTGCTGGTCATTGCGGCGCAGGCCGGAACGACCGCCAGGGAGGTCCGGAAAACCTCAGCCCTTGCGCTGTGCTACCAACTCATCGAGCTCTAGGCCCGCCTGTTGGCGCAGCCAGTGCTCGAGCAATCGGTAAGACACCGACAGCGGCAACGAAGGCAGGAAGCTGCCATCGGCGATGCCGTCGACGATGTCCTGCGGCGTAAACCAGCGAGCCTCTTCCAGCTCTTGATCGCGCAAGCGGATGGTGCGTGACAGCGCCTTTGCCGTGAAACCCACCATCAGCGATTGCGGCAGCGGCCATGGTTGCGACGAGTGATAGTGCACCTCGCCCACGGTCACGCCGGATTCTTCCGCCACTTCGCGACGCACCGCATCTTCCAGTGATTCGCCAGGTTCCACAAAGCCCGCGAGCGTGGAATAACGGCCCTTCGGCCAGCCGGCCTGGCGACCGAGCAGGCAGGCGCCCTGGTGTTCCACGATGACGATGACGGCGGCATCCGTGCGCGGAAAATGCACGCGTCCGCATTCGGCATTGGTGCACTGCGCGCGATGACCCGACGCCACCAGCACCAGCGGCGAGCCGCAGTAAGGGCAATGTCGTGTTTCGCGCTGCCAGTGCACCAGACCCTTGGCGTAGGCGAACAGACCCGCTTCGTCGGCGGGCAGCAACAGGCCGATATCGCGCAGGCCGCCGCGGCGGGCACCGAGAGCCAGTTCCAGCGCTGCCGCACGTTCCGCCTCGTCGATCGCCAGCAGGAAACGCGGCTGCTCGTCCGCCAGGCCCATGAAGCTGGCCTTGATGTCGCCAAGCAGACGCTCGCGCTCGGCGCTGTCCAGCCAGCGCAGCGTGTCGCTATCGGGTAACAGGTAGGTCTGGCCGAGCGGGTCGATCAGCAGGTAGCGCGCGTTCTCGGATGCGCCCAGCTCGTTCACCCACATGCCTTCGTCGCGCCGTTCGGCGACGCGATCAAGGATCAGGCTGAGTCCCGCGAAAGTATTGGGTCGCGCCAAGGTGATGCGATCCATGCCGTGACGACTCTCAGGTGGAGAAGGACGAGCCGCAGCCGCAGGTGCTCTTGGCATTGGGATTGCGGATGACAAACTGCGAGCCGCTCAGGCTTTCCGAGTAGTCGATCTCGGCGCCGGTGAGGTATTGCAGGGACAGCGGGTCGACCAGCAGGGTGACGCCCTCGCGGTCGATCGCGAAATCGTCTTCGGCCTGGGCTTCGTCAAAAGTGAAGCCGTACTGGAAACCCGAGCAGCCGCCGCCGGTGATGTACACGCGCAGCTTCAGCTCCGGGTTGCCCTCTTCCTGGATGAGTTCGTGCACCTTGCGGGCCGCCGCCTCGGTAAACACCAGGGCAGAGCCGGCGCTGCGGTAATCGGGAACGATGGGGAGAGAGACGACGGTATCCATGATGCTCAAGTGGGGATGCGACAACGCGTACGCAAGGATACCGCGATCAGGCCGGTACGGCTTCGGCGTCCCGCATCGACGGCGCCGGCAGCTCGCGAGTCAGCTCGGCGGCCTGGTGGCTCATCCGCCCGTTGACCTGCGCGCCGGCGGCCATTTCTAGCGTTTTGTAGTGAACGTCGCCGATCACGCGCGCTTCGGGCGCCAGTTCCAGGCGGTCGCTGGCATGGATGTCGCCCCTCACTTGCCCGTTGATGATGGCATGGGGGACATGGATCTCGCCCTGCACGTGTCCGTTCTCGCTCAAGGTGAACACGGCGCCTGCTTCATCGGCCAGCACCGAACCGACGATCTGGCCGTCGAGGTGCAGCGCGCCACTGAAGCGCACGTCGCCGTGGACCACCGTTCCGCGGGCGATCAGGCTGGTGTCGTGGCTGTTGGGTGCGCGCTCGCTGCGCTTACGGTTGAGCATCTTGTTCCCCTTGGGTCGGTGTCAGGTGGCCCGACAGCGCCTCGCCCCAGGCGACCGCGCGGGTGACCGGGTCGTCCCCGGCTGGCTGGGCCTTGATGATCAGGCGGGTGGGCCGAAAATCGGTGGGCAACACGATGGTGCCCTGCAGCTGCTGGAAATATTTGAAGCGGAAAGGCATGCCGTCGCGCTGCGCGTTGTCGCCCAGCGCCGACCAGTCGAGCTGGATCACCTTGTCGCCGCGCAGGCCCTCGACACTCACGCTGGCGTTGCCGGTGACATCGTCACCGCGCTTGGCATTCTGGGTGAGGCTGAGCGTGAGGTTCCACGCGTGCGAATTGTCCACCGGCTGCAGGCGTACCTCCTGCACCTTGAGTCCCTCGCGCTGGGCATCGCCGCCGGTCAGGCGGGAGTAAAAGCCCAGGTCGGCGCGCAGGCCGCTGATTTCCTCTTCGCGCTCGCCCAGCGTCTTGCGCAACGAGCGCGTGGCGATGTCGGCTACCTGGCCCGCGCGCTGCAGGTTGGCCACCTGCTGCTGGAGGTCGTCGTTCTGCTGGGTCAGCGCCTTGAGCTGGCGCGCTTCATTGGCGGCCGGGGTGGCGCGGTGGGCAAGGCCGCCCACCACCAGGGCGACGATGACCAGGCTGGCCAGCCAGGCTGCGCCTAGCCACAACGCGCGGCGCCGCCCGACGGACGCGTCGTGCGGACGTACCACGAAGCGCGGCGGTGGGCGTGAAGCCATGCTTGGCTATCCGGGGGAAAGGCCAAGGTATAGCCCCGCTGTGTAGAAAGCGTCAAGGAACGGCGGCACGCTTTGCTCGCCGTTCCGGGGGTGCCAAATGGCCGATCAGCTGTCGATCTTGGACTGCAGGTAGCGCTCGGCGCTCAGGTCCTTGATCAGGCTGAACTGGGTTTCCAGCCAGTCGATGTGTTCTTCCTCGTCATGCAGGATGTTCTTGAACAGGTCGCGGCTGACGAAGTCGGCAATGCTTTCGCTGTGGACAATGGCTTCGCGCAGATCCTTCACGGCGGCCATTTCCAGGTCCAGGTCGCCCTGCAGGCATTCCACCGGGTTTTCGCCGATGCGCAGCTTGCCCAGGTGCTGCAGGTTCGGCAGCCCGTCGAGGAACAGAATGCGCTCGACCAGGTTGTCGGCGTGCTTCATCTCCTCGATCGATTCCTTCCTCTCGTGCTCCGCCAGCTCGTCGTAGCCCCAGTCCTTGTACATGCGGTAATGCAGCCAGTACTGGTTGATCGCGGTCAGCTCGTTGTAGAGGACCTTGTTGAGGAATTCGATAACTTTCGCGTCGCCCTTCATGGGAAGTCTCCTTCAGCGCAGAGGGCGACTATACGGCGAGTTTTTCAGCCATGTCGGAACGAGAATGACTAAGAGTTGCGCATGCAAAAACGCGCAGCTAATGCCGCGCGTTTCGGGGGAGATCTGTGGGGTGCCGGGTCAGGCGATGGCGACTACTGGCAGCGTCGACATGACGTGCTGCACCGCCTTGTCCAAGGTGGCGCGCGCTTCCTGTTCGCAACAACCGCAGCAGTCCGAACAGCCCGTGCGAGCCTGCAGCTCGGCGAACTGATGGACGCCTTCGCTGGCGGCCCGGCGGATGTCGCCGTCGGTGACGGCGTTGCACATGCAGATATACATGGCACATATGGGAACGCAAATGCGAATGATTGTCAACTCAGAACCCGTGCCGTTCCCGGCGGGGTGATTCAGCTGCCATCAGGGTTGGTGAAGAAGGCAAGCGGGCGAAATACCGCTCTGCCGTGGGCAAACCTGGGCATCGGCTATGGGCGAGTCGGCTGGCGGCCCGTCAGGCCGCGGCCTTGCCCTTGCGGGGGGTATCGCCCGCGTCCGGACCGTCGCGGTGCGGCAGGTCACCCAGCTGGACGCTCAGCAGGGTCTCCACCAGCGGCGCAAAGTGGCGCAACGCGCGTTCGTAGACCTGGCGCTTGAAGTTGACCACGTGGGCGGCCGGGTACCAGAAATCCACCCAGCGCCAATGGTCGAATTCCGGCTTCTCGCAGGCATCCAGACGCAGCGCTTCCTCGCTGCCCACCAGGCGGAGCAGGAACCACACCTGTTTCTGGCCGATGCAGGTCGGGTGCTGGTGGTGGCGTACATAGCGGCTGGGCAGGCGGTAGCGCAGCCAGCCGCGGGTCACGCCGATCACTTCCACATGGTGCGCGGCCAGGCCGGTTTCCTCTTCCAGCTCGCGGTACATCGCCTCCAGCGGCGTCTCGTCGCTGCGCATGCCGCCCTGGGGGAACTGCCAGCCATCACGATTGACGCGGCGCGCCCAGAACAGCCGGCCGTCCGCATTCAGCAGAACGATGCCCACATTCGGACGATAGCCATCGACGTCGATCATGTTGCCTCCTGGAGCCGGGCGGATACGGCGGACTACAGGAAACCACCGCGGCTCGGAGTCGATTCAAGCACAGCGCAGGAAGCGGGGGCAACCGGCCCCCTTGAACCGGAAGGCGCTGACAACTAAACTGCCGGGCCCTGCCTGGTCGACCTCACGTCGACAACCCTGGCGGGCGGCACCCAAGGCTATGTAGCTCAGCCGGTTAGAGCACAGCACTCATAATGCTGGGGTCGGTGGTTCGAGTCCACCCATAGCCACCATAAAATAATGCCCCCTTCGAACTTCTAAGTTCCTGATCGCGCGGGCAATTGTTTCCCTAATACGCTGATTCTGCGACGGTTTTTTTCGAGCAGCCCCAAGCCGCGAATTTCGGCGCCGTTCTTTTTGCGCCCTGAATGTGCCCGGACGGGGACGTCACAAATCCGAGTGACAACTTTTTGGCATGAGGCTCAATTTCGCGCCAAAATAAGGCCTTTCTGGCCTCGTTTCTGGCCTCATTTCAGACCGATCGTGCCGGTCCCTAGTCGCCCAAAACTTCCGGTCGTTGGTCCAATTGGCCCGCCTTGATGGCCCGGCCGCAACCACGTCTATTCGCCATTGGTTTCGAGGGGCGGATACGGTGCCGTGCGTTCGCGGCCCAGTATTTGAGGAGATTGCTCATCGGTCCGGATCTGGGCAGACCTCTCACTTCATCCTCCCAAAGTGGTCCTGGCTCGCTAACGAATTGGCGACATTGTGCAGGCCTTCGCGATAGCGGTCCTTGCGAAGCAATACTGCGACTTCACCGATGTGCGAGAGAGGGTTCCGCCGGCGGCGATAAAAGATGTCGCGATTGCGGGTCAGGTGGGAGCGACGCGGGAGCATTTCCGTCGGTATTGGGACGAACTCCGCGTGCCTTGAACTCCTTACACACACCCAAAACAAACAGGGCAGCCGAAGCGGAGCCTTGATGTTGGCTGGGAGACTAGGATTCGAAAGATTCGAACCCAGTCACCAAGAATCAAGGCCTTACGGAGCCCGTAGGCTGTGAGGTGGGAGCATTGTGGGAGCGAAGTGGGAGCATGGCAAGCCTACCTCCCAGCCAGTTCTCGGATACGTTGCCGTTCTGCAAACGCTCTCCTGGCACCAAGAGCTAGCCCAAATTTCTGAAGAAATCACTTGCGGCAAGTTCTTGCGCCTCGGAGGATGTGCCACTTCTGAATGGGATGCAGCGCACTTATGGCACACAACACGTCCGAATCGTTTTTTGCATTAATTGACGTCAATGGGCATCGGCGCGTACCGCGGAAAATCTCGGCCCGTGATGGCCGCTATGGCTATGCCGTTCATCCAATCGGCAAGGGGAACGATGCCTCGGCAGCAGACTACATTGAGGACGAAAAATCGATGGTCCAGGCTCTAGTGCTGCATGGTTGCGGCGTACGCGCGGTAGCAGTCGGTGGTCCACAGGATGGGCAAGTCAACACCGTGGGGCTGACCGGCCGGAAAATCCGCGGCTATTGGTTATGCCCGAGCAAAGTCGCGTGGGTTGTCGACGCCAAGTTGCAACCCGCCAATGAAAGCATGGGCCACTGACACATGGATCGATCGGCCGCGAAAGCTTGCGCCAAGTGTGGCGGAGTCCGCTTCAACAGCTGGAATCGCTGCATGGATTGCCGGAACCAGCGAGCACGCACGCGAAAACTGCGGATCGAGGCAAACGGTGGCCATCATACAGCTACGGAATGGAGGCAACCAAGAAGTTCCAAGCGAGGCCTTGATGGGCACGTTGTAACTGAACAGCGAGATCATTCGATGTACGGCGAACGATACGCGTGGTTCAGCGGACAATATGACGCGAAGTGGCTCTCTTTATGCTTCTATTCGCCATCTTTTCTTCCGACAGGACCACACGGTCTCGCTTGTTGCCGATGTGTCTTCCGCCGCTAGATGGTCGATGATCGGACGAAGGGTCGATGCTACTTTGGCAAGCGAGAGATTCAGCCAGTCGGTCGACGCCTCTGCATGCATGCTCAAGATCTGCGGCCTTCAGTGCGCCAATGTTAGTGGCCGCGCCTCGCAACGTATGAGCAGTCGCGAAGCGGTGCCGCGCAGGCGAGGAGCGTACTTCAAGCTTGAAGTCGCGACTGAATGTCTTTCGTGTTCCCATAGACCATCACCGATTTCATCATGCCACTTAAACTCGGTGTCCGTGAAACCGGCCGCAGTCCACATCGTCGTCCGGCCTATGAAGCTTCAGGGAACGCATCTCTGGCAGGTCACTATGCGGCACGCAACTGACCGGATCGCCCTTCTGCGAACATGCCGATACGAAGAGGATGAGCGAGGGTGTCTCATCCGGTACGTCGAAAACCCTTTACAGATCCAGGGTGACGCGCCGCAGCGAATAGTCATCCGGATAAACGCTGTCCTTGAAGCCAAGTCGCTTTGCCAGCGCGCGCATGCTCGTGTTGGTGGCCAACACGGCGCCCTCCATCTGACGAACCTCACGTGCGCGCGCCGTGTTGATCAGCTGCTCCATCAGTTGACGGGCAAGTCCAAGACCACGCCAGTCGTCGGCAACCGTGACGGCAAATTCGCAGCGCTCACCCGTTGCATCGGTCACGTAGCGAGTACCGCCGACCATGATTTCTCCAGAAGCTGCGTTGCTTAGCGCAACCAGCGCCACGACGTGGCCTTGTGGGGATGGCGCCTCGGGCCGCAGGATATGGGCCGGTACGTCGCTCACCGTTGCAAAAAAACGCGAATAGCGCGACTCATTGCCGAGCTTGCGAAAAGCATCGTCAAGAATGCCCTGATCTTTCGTTTGTATCGTCCGCACGTAAACCGTCCGGCCATCACGCAATGTCAGAGTCTGGAGAGGAATGCCATTATTTGAATCGCCGTGCTGCATTTCTGCCTCGATGAAAGACTTTTTTGGCTACCGATGAACGAGTGGTGACACCCATTTTCAGGAGAATGCCCTCTAGAAGGACCACGTCTCTTCACGGCTTCCAGTCCACCCTATGTTCCTCAAGGTAGGCATCGACAGCGGCGCCAATGGTGGGATGGAGCGTGCCAAAACTATCGAGCAGCCCGAAGCGCTCCAGCTTTTCCTTCACCGGGTCTTTTATCTCAGCGAATCGAAGTTCAATGCCTGATTCGCGCAAGGACCGTTCCAACTCGGCCAGCATGTCCGCTGAAGTTACGTCGATGCTGGTTACCGGTTCTGCGGCCACGATGATTCGCCGCGTCGCTGTTGGCGATTGCGCCACCGCCTCCAATATGCGCTGATGGAACAACTCGGCATTGGCGAAGAAGAGGGGCGCGTCCCATCGGAACAGAATCAGACCGGGAATAAGACGCGCCGTTGGATAGCGCTTGATATCGTGATAGCCCCTGATGCCGTCCACTCGGCCCATGACGGCGTAGTGCGGACGCCAGCCGTCCCACAGAAATTCGATGACGGCGATGGCGATTGCGATGCCAATGCCCGGAATAACTCCGAGAACTGCCACGCCGACGAAGCAAGCCATCGAAAGCCAAAATTCCCACTGCTGGATGCGGAAGATACGGTACAGGTCGTCAAACTCGAACAAACCGATCGCGGCGGCAATTACCACCGCCGCCAGGGCGCTGCTGGGCAAGTATTTCAGTAGGTTCGGTGCCAGTAGTAGCAAGAGCGCCACCGCCAAGGCACCCACCACACCCGTGAGCTGCGTCTTCGCGCCCGCGGCTTCGGCGACGGGTGTGCGCGACGAACTGCTGCTGATCGGAAATCCCTGGAATAGCCCCGCCGCCAGGTTCGCGACGCCCAGGCCGATCATTTCCTGGTTGGGATCGACCACAGCGCGGGTCTTGGCTGCATACGTGCGCGACAAGACACTGGTGTCGGCGAAGGCCACCATGGCCACGGCGCAGCCGCCGATCACCACTTGGCCGAGATCAGCCACACCGATCCACGGCATGGCGAACGATGGCAGGCCCTGCGGGAGCGGACCAAGTACCTTGACTCCCGCGCTGTCGGCCAGGCCGAACAGACCGACCATGATCGTGGCGCCCACCACGGCGATCAGGAGTCCGGGGATCCGCTTCCAGGGCTTGAGCACCAAGATAACGATGAGGGTGCCGATACCAACAAAGAAGGCGGTCCAATTGGCCCGGCCTTCAATAATCGCCTGGGCGATCCGTACGAGGTTGCGCAGCGGCCCGGCACTGTCGATGGAAAAACCAAGCAACTTAGGTAGCTGACTGATGAGCACGGTGAGCGCAATACCGTTCATATAGCCATAGCGAATCGGCTTGGACAGCAACTCCGTGACAAACCCCAGGCGCATAACGCCAATCAATGTACACACCAGCCCGGAAACGATCGCCATCAAACTGGCGACCGCTACGGCCCGTATCGGATCGCCCCCAGACAAGGGAAGCACAACCGCCAGAATCACAGCGGCGAGTGAAGAATCCGGCCCCAACACGAGAATGCGGCTCGGGCCGAAGATCGCATAGGCGAGCAACGGGACGATGGTGGCATACAGTCCATGGATGCCTGGAACACCTGAAGCCACGGCGTAGGCAATGCCCACCGGGACGAGCATGGTGGTCAGGACGAGGCCGGCCATGACGTCGTGCGGCAACCAGGCCGCTTTGTATTGGCGGGCGATTTGCAGTCCGGGTAGCCAACGCTGCCAGCCGTTCATGCCTTGTCCTTTGCAGAAGGGAGCAGTTCGAAGGTCAGTAATGAACGATCGCCACCTGCGGTCAGTACTGTTCCTTGACGTACTTGAATGGATAGTCCGGCTCGACATAATCACCGCGCTTCTGCCGCTTCGGGAATTTGATCTTCTCGCGCGGCAGCTCCTTATAGGGAACTTTGTCGAGCAAGTGTCGAATGACGTTGAGACGACCGCGACGCTTGTCATCTGTCCGCGCCACGTACCACGGCGCATACGGGGTATCGGTCGTGGCGAACATCTCGTCCCGAGCTCGCGAATAGTCGTACCACCGGCCATACGACTTCAGGTCCATCGGCGAGAGCTTCCAGAGCTTGCGTCCATCGTTCGCTCGCTCCCTCAGTCGCCGGGCTTGCTCCGCTTCGCTGACTTCCAACCAATACTTCAGAAGGACAACGCCCGACTCAACGATTGCTTTCTCCATGAGCGGCGCAACCTGCAGGAACCTGCGCACCTTTGCTTCCGCGGTGAACTCCATGACACGTTCAACGCCCGCACGGTTGTACCAGCTGCGGTCGAAGATCACGACCTCCCCTGCGGCCGGCATATGCTCCATATAGCGTTGCATATACATCTGGCTCTTCTCGCGATCCGTCGGCGCAGGCAATGCCACCACCCGAAACACCCGAGGGCTCACCCGGTCTGTCAGAGCCTTAATCGTCCCGCCCTTGCCCGCCGTATCGCGCCCTTCAAAGACCAAACAAACCTTGAGCCCCTTAGCGACCACCCACAGCTGCAGCTTGACCAGCTCGACGTGCAACTTCTCTAGCTCTGCTTCGTACTCCTTCCGCTTTAACTTTTCCGTCTTTGCGCCAGCCGCGTCGTCGTGTTCGTCGCGTTTCATGTCGTTTGCTCCACGGTGGGTTGTGATCGCCTGCCGTGATCTTCAACCACTCACTCGCCATCTCCAGGTTGAAGTACACGCGCTTCGTTGAGGGCATTTCAAACAACGTCCGCAAACATGGATCACCGAACTGGGGTTGCGCACGCCAGCAGACAACTCCCCCAGCGGTCGCGATGTACCGTCTCAACCACGATCTTCGACCAATGATCGAGGTCGACGAGGATGTGAGCCCAGTGGAGGGATCATTGGTTTCACATGCGCCATGAACCTCCGTGATGGAGTCACCGCGCCGTCGGAGACGAAGTACGCGCGCGCCTCACCGCACGCTTTTCTCATTTTCGAGGGATTTGTTGATGATTTCGCTATAGAGCTGGGCGATCCGCGCACCCAATGTATGGAACTCCGGATTGCGCACAACGAACTTCTCTGCCTCCTGGGCATCTTTGAGCGCATTTTTCAAAAATTCGAGGTCAGAGTCAGTTAGGCGTTCGCCGTTGTCGGTTCGCTGCTTTATCGCGAGCGTCCGAGGTAGCCGGAACTTCACCAACCGTTCGAGCAATACCTGGATCGTACCCGCGTCATCGGCCTGGTCGGACATCGGGGACCTCCTGCCTTTATGCGAGAACTGATTCTACTCTTCCACGTCGCGCGGCAACGCCTTCACAAAAACTTCATCAGGTGATGCAAAGACGCGTCTGAAACGGCTGCAACCACGAATCGTGTCTGAGTGGTCGCCGGTCCGCCGTCGAATGTCGGCGAGCGGTTCCATACTCATTCCAATGAGCCGGCTACCAGTGTCGCGACAATCTTTGCCGCGCCGAGCGCCATGAGCTCAGATTCCTGGATGTCGCTGTCGCCATATCGTAACGGCACATCTCCCGGCCGAACGGCCGAGATGTAAACGGACCAAGAGCCGATCCACCCCTCGACACCAGGAAAACGTACATACGCAGTTTCGATGCGGATTAAGTGCCGGCCTTGTTGAACTTCCAAATGTGAGGGAGCGCCCACGATGAAGCACCCCAACTATGATTCCGCTTCGGTTCGCAGGCAGACGTCACACCGGACGATTGTTCCTATTTGTCCTTGAGAACAATATTCGATGCTCAGTCTCTGCAACGACCATCGTCACGTCACACCCACGGTCAAGTGGCTTATTGCATCACGCATGGGCTGGCTTGGAACAATGATCAGGCCGCGAAAGAGGGTGTCGAAATCGACGATTATGTAGATCACCGAGGCAAGCAAGATGGTTCCCAACCCAATCGTCACGAGGGCCAGCGCGTTGTGTGGCGCGATCAAGCCTATGCTTAGGAATATCACAAACAGCCAGAAGGCCAGGGTGAGGAAGAATGGTATCGAGATGGAGCTGTGGGCTTCTTCCATCAATTTCCAATGAGCACTCATAGCGCGGGAAAATTGTTCGAGCCCTTCGTTTCGTAGTGCTTGGTGGGAGGCGTCGATTGGATTGAGCCGACGGATTTCTCCGCCCGCCTCAACCAGAAGTTGGTCCAGGCGTACATCATCCAAATCATCCGTCGCATCTTTGGGACTCACGTCCTTTGGGTAGTAATTACCTGGCGGAGCCGGTTCATGTGGCCACGTGCAGGCAGTCGCCGCTGCTGCATAGGAGCGCAAAAGTGCGCGTGCCGCATCACCTTCGGCACCGTACGACCGAAGTGTGGTGTCCAACTGGATCAGGTCCGATGCAAATACATGGAAGTCATCCGTGACAGTGTCGAAGCTGGCCTTGGCTGAGGCAGTCAACAGACTAAGCATGAGTGCCGCGAAGGTGACCAGCATGCCATTCAAAAGCTGGACAAGCTGGACCGTCTCCTGCGCCTTATGTTCCTCCGGCAACACTTGTCTTACGCCGACGCCAATCAGCGCGGCCACGATGAGCGCGACAAACGTCACCAATGCTGACGAGGCAGGAAATAGCATCTCAGCCCCTTGGGTTCGGGCGCTACTCGAGAGCAAGCAACTATCCTGGTCGCTCATTTGTTAATGCTGCGGCAAGGATGCGTCAGGGCGATCCTCTGAATCCATCGCCAAGCTGCGGCCTGCTCCGGGTCGGGAGCGGATCTAACGGGCATATCAATTGTGTACTCAGCTCCAGGCTTTTGCGGCACCCGACCGAGGATGCGAGTACCAAGGGCAGAAAAACCGCCCCGCCCAAGTGGGGCACCGGTAAGCGTCGAAGACACCTTCATAGGGCATCTCTAGCAGCCCATTGTCGACGATTCGGAATTCGTAGTCGGAACACAGGGTTTCGAGAAGCTCCTCCCATAGGTCCGGCGGCACTTTGCTTTTTCCATCGTTACGAGTGGCTAACACAAGCCTTCCAAACTTCGAGAAATAGAAGCCACTTAGTACCCCGACCTTGTGGCCATTGGCGGCGAACTCGAATTCCTCTGCGGACATGAATGTGGCGCCATCCTGATACGCCTCCGGTCCGGAGGTTTCAAAGGGAACGTTCGTTTCGCGGCAAATCCTGGCCACCGCGTGCTGTACGTCTTGTTCCATGGCCGGGGCTTTGCAAAGGGGAGGAGTCCAAATACGGACACCTGAAACTCATTCATCTCGGCCCAAGCCTTGCGGCACTCATCGAAGCTTGCACACTCAAACCGCATTCGTGCGACTGTAGTTTTACGCGGCACATGCCAAGTAGATCTGCCCAGCCAGGGAAGACGAAAGCAATCATCGGCCTGGAGTCGATAGCGCGCCCGGGGTTTTCGATCCAAACTGTCACAAATGCGTGGCCATGCATAACGGCGATGTCCAGGCGCCGAGGGCTTTGATCAGCATGGCCATCACTCGATCGGAGGTGGCGCGTGAAGGATCGGGATACGCGGGCAAGCGTGGGGGTGCTTGGCTTGACCGGCCTGTTCGCACTCGCCGTGTTGCCTTCTGTCAGCGCCGCTGACTTCAGCCTCTACGAGAACTGGCCCACCCACATAACCGCGTCTGATGGCACGGACTTCGGCCTGGCCGTGCTCTACCAGTACGACTTCAACCAGTTCTCCAACGGCGCCGGCATGTTCGAGGACTCCAACACCAACCGGCGCAAGCAATTTGGCCTGTACCTGCGCAAGCCGGGTGTGTACGACGCCATCGTCCAGTACGACTACCAGTCCGACCAATGGTCCGATACTTTCCTGCGCTTTCGCAGCAAAGGCATCGTGGGCACCGACCTCGGCAACTTCCGCTTCGGTTACTCGAAAACGCCGGTGGGTTTCGAAGGCGCGGCGAGCTCCGCCGCCACGACCTTCCTCGAAACCGCCTTGCCCACGCAGGCCATCTGGGAGGGGCGGCGCGCAGGCGTGGACTGGGGGTGGGCACAGCCGCACTTCGTGCTGAACTTCGGCGACTACTTCTGGCGCAAGGACTTCGATGGCGAGAACCCGGGACACACCTGGGCGATGCGTGCCGCATGGGTGCCACTCAACGAGACCGGCGAGGTGCTGCATCTTGGCCTTTCAGCCTCACGCGAAATGCTGGACTGGGCCGATGAAGGCACGGTGCCGCCCGACGCGCGCCTGCGTGCGCGCCCCGAGGCGGGCCTGACGCCCGTGCGGCTGGTCGATTCCGGCACGCTTGCCTACAGCAAGCGCGTGGACAGGCAAGGCTTCGAAGCATTGTGGATCGAAGGTCCGTGGTCCGTACAGGGCGAGTACCTCCGGGCCAGGGTCGGGCGCTACAACGGCCAACCCGACTACAACACCAGCGGGTTCTACGTGTTCGGCACCTGGACGCTTACCGGCGAGGCCCGCCACTACAGCGACGGCAACGTCGGCAACCGGCGTTACAACAGCCGTGACGAGGAAGACATCCATTCCGAGGGGCCGTGGGGTGCGGTGGAACTGGCTGTGCGCTACAGCGACCTCGGCCTCAACGACGGTGCTGTCACCGGTGGCAAGGAGCACGACTGGACGTTGGGCGCGAACTGGTACCTCGGCGAGCATCTGAAGCTGCAGGCGAACTACGTATGGGCCTTCAGCGATCGCGGCAACCTCCAGGTGAACCCGCGCATCTTCGAGATGCGGGCGCAGGTTTCGTTCTAGGAACGCCGTTACGTCGGCGCAGCGGGCCGCGAAGCGTTGCAAGTACGATCCGACCCCGGGCACGAGTTTAGATACAAAGCCCCGAACAGCGAACAGACAGCCGCGGCATACGAAAGCTACCGAAGAGGTAGGGCGGACTTCTATTGATCGCAGCCCGCCTGCTTCGGTATCCATTCGGACCAGGACGTCCAGTAAGGCAGCGACGACTGGCGTCGCTTCTGTCGCGAACACGGCCTAGAGGTCAGCATGAGCCGGCGCGGCAACTGCTGGGACAACCCAGAGCACAATTCCGGCAGAGCGTCTAACTTTTGTCATAGCTGAAATGCGCGCGGTTCGTGATAAAAGTCGCGACACGTCTGTGACAGGGGAAATAAATGCGTGGCTACACACCTGCGCGCTACCAGCGCGGCGAGTCTGTGTTCGGCGTGCTGATCTGGGTCGGATTCTTCATCACGAGTCTGGCCGCGTGGTTCACTCACCTTTACGTCTGCTTTACCGCCGCCAAGTGGGGGTTTCTCATTGCGGGCGCTATTTTCTTTCCCGTCGCGATTGTTCACGGGGTGGGCATCTGGTTTCACGCTTGGTGAATCATCAGAGGATTGGCATGTTCGTGTTTGAGATTGTGGTGCCGGGAACTTGGCTCGACTGCGGCGAAAGAGAACGCGCGTACAAAATTCAACAACAGCTTAGCCATCTTGAGTCGCAGTTTTTTGAGGCCAATATTGCCCTGAATCATTTCGCCAACTCGCGAGCTCTTCATTCCAGATTCGCGGACAGAGAGAGCTGGGAGCGCGACTCGCAACGTCGGTCTGAGATCTTCCATTCGCTGGAACAGGAGCAGGGAGCGTGCGCCTCCCGCGAGCAATGGGAAGCGCTCACATTTGAAGCCGAGATTATCTTCAAGCAGGAGAAATGGTCAAATGGCAGCGTTCCACGTGAATTCGAACACAAGTTGCCATTTATCTATGCGCGAGCTTTTCTCTATGCTCTGGACGCTTTCGACAAGTTTCTAGGCGTACTGGCAAGGGAAGACGGCGTGCCTGAGGCAGTGGCGGAGATCCATAAGCAAATGGCTGTGGAGTTCCCGGACCTAAGGGGCGTCCGCAACACGGCCCAACATCTCGAAGACCGCTCGCGAGGTCTTGGTGCGGGAATGAATCCCAAACCGATTGATCTCAAGCCAATTGCGAACAACATTGTCAATGCGCCCGGAGGGGTGCTTATCCTCGACTCCCTCAACGATTCCAGGTACGGCTCGACGATGTCCGACGGGCATTTCGGTGAGGTTGACGTGTCGCCCGAATCGATGCAGCGACTCCACAAGTTACTTATGGATGTTCTGCAAACTTTTAAGTGGCAGGGTCCTAAACGACATGCGCCAAGCGCGTGAGGAATTTCCTCCGGGTGATCTCGCCGTTTGTGTCGGTCGTTTTCGCCAGCCTGAGTAAGGCCCAATTGCGTGGAGCAACCTGCTGCTGCACGATTTGACGTAGACCTGCCCTACGAAGCCGGCTTAGCGCTAATGCGCTTGGGCGCGTCCGAACATCCGAGCGTCCTGCGGCTGATTGAGGCGTCTAAAGGAGCGGATGCCATTTGGGTTAAGGTTCGCGAATGGGCCGCCAAGCATCACGGGTCGGCCTCAGGCTAAGGTCTGCTTCCGACCGAGGCTGTGTGAAAACGTAAGCCCGATGGCGACCACAGCCTTGTTGCTTCGCTCGTCGTGCCGTCAAAAGGCGCCGACGCGAAGCGACGCCATCAGGCCATGATGGCCTGCATCAACGGCCTCACGCCAAGGATCTTCATCACCCGTTTCATGTTGTAGGCCAGCACCTGCAAACTCATTTCTGTCGCGACGCGCGGCAACGTTCGCGTGAGGAAATGGGTGTAGCCCATCCACGCCTTGAGGGTGCCGAAGGTGTGCTCGACGGTCTGTCGTCGTACGCGCATCGCGTCGGGGTGTTCGTCGAGGCGCGTTTGCATGGCATCCAACACCGCCTCGTGCTCCCAGCGTCGTAGGCGACGATAACGGCTGGTGGTGCAGCTTGCACGCAGCGGGCAGGTCGGACACGCCGATGACCAGTAGACGTGGATCGTCTTGCCGTTCTCGTCCGTGCTCATGCGCCGCGTGGCCAGGTTGTCGGCGGGACACCGGTAGCTATCGGTGTCGGCGTCGTAGTGGAAATCCTCCTTGGTGAAGCGTCCGGCCGCGGCGCTGGAGGAGGTCTGCGTCTTGGGCACGAGTGGCGTGATGCCCGCCTGTTCGCAGGCAAGGATTTCCTCGCCCTTGTAGTAGCCCCGATCGGCCAGCGCGGTGAGTGCTTCGTGTCCCAAGGCTTCGCGCGCCTGTCCGGCCATGGTGGCAAGCTGATGGCGGTCGTGGCCCTCGTTGGTGACCTCGTGGGCCACGATCAGATGGTGTTGCGTATCGACGGCGGCCTGCACGTTGTAGCCGACGACGCCCGAGCCGCGACCGTGCGTGGCCATGGAGCGCGCATCGGGATCGGTCAGCGAGAGCTGTTGATCCGGCGCTTGGCGCATGCGCTCGCCTAAACCGTCGAGCTGCTGCATCTGCTCACGGACCGCGGCGAGCTTTTGCGTCAGGTGGGCCACGCGCGCTTCCGGTAGTCGGCCGGGTTCGCGATCGGCCTGATCCAGCTCCGCCAGGTAGCGCGCCACACTGTTCTCGAGCTGCGCCTGGCGCGCCTTGAGTTTGGCCTCGGAGAGATTGCGATCACGTCCATTGACCGCCTTGAACTTGCTGCCGTCGATCGCGACCACCGCCTCGGTGAACAGCTTCATCCGGCGACACAACAGCACGAACTGGCTGCATACGCGGCGGATGGCCGGACCGTTGTCCTTGCGGAAGCGGCGATGGTCTTGAAGTCGGGCGCGCAACGACCCGTCAGCCAGATCAGTTCTAGGTTGCGCTGCGCTTCGCGCTCCAGTCGACGGCCGGAAGGGACGCGGTTGAGATAGCCGTAGATATAGATCTTGAGCAGCGTCGCCGGGTGATAACCGGGGCGGCCCGTGACGGCTGGCGTGACCCTTCGAAACCCAGCTCGCCGAGATCCAGCTCATCCACAAAGACGTCGACGACGCGAACGGGATTGTCCTCGTCGATGTACTCGTCCAGCCGTTCTGGGAACAGCACGCTCTGCGACCGATCCACCCCTTCGACGAATCGCTTCATGCGACACTCCGGCTTGGTATGACGCTAGGATCGGTGCGTTCGCTTACGGGGTGTTTTCACACAGGCCGGATCCCAAGCGGACATTCCGGGTTACCCAGGTTGAAGAACAGCATCGCGGTGATCAGCACCAGCGGTGTGCTCACACTTAACCGGAATCGGTGTTCAGTTCAACCGGAATACGCAGGATAAGCCACTCCAATACCTGGGGCTCACCTTCGATGGCGTGCGCGCACTCCTGCGACCGTCAGGGATCGCCCGGTATTACGCGAAGATGCGCGCAAATGTGAAGCTGCACAAGCTTGCCAAGGCGCTAGATGGAGGCACTCCGATACTCCAACAGCGCCGAAAGAGCCTCGTTCTTCTGTATACGGAGCACGCGCCGCCTGGGCATAGAAGCTATCTGAGCTACGTAAAGCTGGCTGCTCGCAAGGCTGAGTCTCATCCCATGAGGCGCCAGCTGCGGTTTCATCGACGGCGCTTTAGGCGACTTACTGACACGTGAGGCGCTATGGGCATCCCGGCGCCCTTCGTTCACAGCCCCCAAGGGGGAAAATGGCGATGTTGCCCCCTTTCGATGAGGGCTCCCATTTTTTCGGCAAATCTATAGCCGAAGCCCATGGACTGACCGCTACAGTGCTCGCTCTGGGATGTGCCACCGGACCGAAGTTTGCGTCCGATTCGTGGACGTCGTTGCACACATTGTCGAGGACTGCACCGACGGTACGGCGGAAGGAAAGGCATCCTTCACGGGCCCTGCGGCCAAATGGGCTGACTGGGCAAGGCGGACGCGCACCTATGTCGAGCACCTGGGGACTGCGCCAGAAGATACGGTCTGCCTTTTCACTGGCGGCAAACGTCTCTGAGGTCCTGCACGGCGGCGACCGACTCGCCTGAACTGGGTTCGAGATGAGTTTCGAGTAACTTGGCGACGGCGGCGCCATCATTTCGCGTAAGGTTCGGCACGAATCGCGAGTAGACGCGAAAGAGCAACTGCGTATTCGCATGCCCCAATACGTAGGCCACCCATTCGGGATTTTCGCCTGCGGCAAGCATCAACGTGGCTGTTGTATGTCTGGTCTGATAGGGGCGTCGCGCAGGCAGTCCGAGCTTTTGCAGCAGCGGCAGCCAGATACGGTTATTGAAGTTCTTGGCGTCGATGGGCAAGCCATTGCGCGTAGGGAAGACCCAGGGACAAGCCGGATCCCGCGACGCCCACTGCACCTCCAAAGCTGCGCGGACCATGGGAAGCATGGGCACATCTCGCGAGGAACGCTCGGTCTTCGCGCCCTCCTCTAACTTGCCCGTGATGAGGGTTTCGCGGACAAGGATCAAACCGTGTTTCCTGTCGATGTTTACCCATCGAAGGCCGTTGATCTCGCCCGTCCGAAGCCCTGAGAAGAACCTGGTGATGAGGTAATTGCGGTAGTCCGGCCTGACAGCGTCGAGAATCATTCGAACTTCCCTCAGGTCGAATGGCTTCGCATCCGAGCGCTTCATCTTTAGCGGCTTGATACCCTGAAATGTCGGTGCAAACTCAAAGCGGGCGGCGGCCTCGTTGAGCATCTGCCGCAAGAAGCAGAGGATCTTATTGATCCGGCTGGGACTCAGCACCCCTTTGTAGCCAGGGAGCGTGGCCAGGTGAGCCCGGAACGCCAGAATCTCTGCACGTGTGATGGCAGCAACGGGCATCGCACCAAATCGCGGCAAGAGGTTCTTCGCCATGACCTCACGGACCGTCCGAAGATGGATGGAGCTCCACTGCGGCGTCATTTCGGCAATCCATGTATTCGCAAAGTCCCGAAAGAGGGGTGAACGGCCGTTCTCTCGCGAGATGCCACCGTCGAACGTGCAGGCCTTGGGGCTGTCCGGGAAAAAGTCGCCATAGCGGAAGTCATGCTGCTCCATGGCGGCCTGGAGGTTTCGCAATAGCGCCTCAGCACGCCGACGGTCCGCCGGCACATCAATGTACGACGTCTGCTCGCGGCATCGCTCCCCTCTGTAGTAGAAGTCGAGGTAGAGCTTTCCGGTCTCCGGTCGAACTCGAATCGACGCCATGGTTAGACGACCTCGCATGCAATCACCAGGTCGGTCACCAGTTTGAGATTGACCGCGTTCGAGCAGGCGCATATGTTCATCGGGCTTGGCATTGAGTATCCTTATCTCAGCGATATCTACATGCGATCACGGAACGCATGTTGCGCAAGGGCACTCTCTCGGGAAGGATGGTGCTGCAGTCCACGAGGCGCTAATTAGCCCTCTGTCCGTCCCGGACTGACAAAAAAGTAGCCGGATCTCCGACGACCCCGGTTTATCTCCATGTTTACGAACATGGGTCGAAATTTCTGCCATCAAAGTACCTATCGCGTCCGCCACCGCGGCGCGCGAATGCACGCCGCTCGGTCGTGCGCACTGGTACTCGTGTGGAAAAGAATCAAAAAGAAGCGCTCGCACCTCGCCTCAGGGAGCGGGGCCTGCCCGACGCCGCGATTGAGGCCTATCTGGATCTCCTGAGTGCAACGGGTGCAACGAACTACCTGGCATGGGAAATCAAAGCACTCGCTCTCAATGAACTTGCGTTGAAGTTCCCCTGGTTGCCAAGTTCCCCGCAAGCGAGCTTCCTCGTGGAATCCGCAAATTTCGACATGTACTTTTGGTCCTATGCAGAGGCGCGTAGGTGCCTGAATATGGCCTATAAGCCGCAACACAGAAAGAAAGGCTTCCCTGACCCACTCGAGCCACGCAATAGTGTTTCTGTTGGGTTCCAAGCAGTCCGGGACGTCGCGCTGCTTGCGACCATTGCGACCATGCAGGCCGAGGGGGACGCCAGTCTCGATACCCACGGATGTCTCGCGCTCTCGGGCATCACCGCAAGCACCGACGCAGCCACCGCGCAGGTGGTCTCAAGCCTGACATTCTACGATCCGTCAGTCGTCTTCAATGAGTGGCAGGCCCTTCTCAAGATCCACGCATCGCTATCTAGAGAGGTGCGGGAGGCCCTGCTTGCTTCCGCTCTACTTGTGCAGAAGACGTGGGGCCATTCGGAAGCAGAGCCATCAGAGGAACTAACGCTCGAACTACCCTCCGACAGGCGCCGCAAAGATGCTGATCAGCAAGCTGCTAAGCGGGAGCGCAAAGCGAGCGGCTTTGGCAAGGTTGCAGAAAAGCGCTTTCGTACCCGGAAGATACCTGGTGGCGGAACGGTAGTTCGCGTCGTACCGGAGTCTCCGGAGCGTGACGATCACGATGAGCCACGCCAGCCTGAAGACCTCCAGCACGTCGACCTCTTGCTGGCTCCCGAGTCGGAAGTAACGGCCAACATTGATGCTGCACACCCAAACTTAGGATACCGACGCGCCTTTATATACCTTCGCAATGAAAAGGACTGGCTGTCCGTCCCTGACAGATGCGACGTCTTGACGATAGAGGAGGCGGAGCGGGCCCTCGCAGGGATATTCGCTGCAGGTCAACAGGCGGCGAGGGAGCGGAAGAAAGAAAAGCTTAGGGCGTGCCTGGAACTTCTTCTCATGCTGATAGGGACCTTCTCAGTCAAATCAGTACTTGAGATACAGCTGGCAACGAAGGAGCAGGCATTTCTTGCGAAAGACGCTGTCTCTATTACGCCCCATGGCGAACTGATTCGCAAAATTCCTTCCGTCAACGGACGATACCAACCAAAGTCAGGCGACGTAGCCCACCTTCACGTGGTGCAAGGCATGGTGGTACTGATGCTTCCCATGGAGTGCCTGACCCTCCTGAAGCACTGGATCAGGTTCCAGGCCTTTGACATCAGTCATGGCCCCCTAAAGCTCTTTCCCAAGCATGTTGGCAAAAACAAGACGCAGACCAGGCTCTGCGACGGGCTTCGCTTCCCAACGGGTGTACATCGTCTGGCGGCGAGGCCCTTACGTGACGTCCTGCCTTTGGAGGTCTTTGCAAAAACGAACGATCTGACCGTGACGCAGTTCATTACCGGGAGCGAACTCCACCTTTCCCCGGTCGGCGGCTCGTATTACACCGTCCCGCAATCGGCGCTCCAGTCGGTTTTTGATCAAGCTATGTCCCGCCTGGGGCTAACCCCGATGGCGACATCCAAGAATCGGGACAAGGATGTCCTTATAGGCTCCAAGTTGTCCATGAGAGACGAATACGTTCGCCAACTTATTGGCGACCTGGCCTATGGTCTCAATCGATCAAGCGCGCTGATTCGCGGAACGGTACAGGCGATCTTGGATTGCCATAACCGCATGACCGTTTATGTGGGAAAGATGCTGGAAGCCGCTCTCGCGACACGCAGTGCGGGTACGGTCGGTGAAATTACTCTACGCGACATGTGCCTGCACTCAGGGCTCATTGTCCTTGCGGATAAGGTGGTAGATGTGGCGCACTCCGCGCGCCGTATCGTCCTCTGCCCGCTGGTCGTCAAGCAAATCCAAGCATTTCGATCGCACCTGGATGCACTCACCACATTGAAGCGTCTGCCCAAGCATGTCCTTGAGTATGCCAATCAGGCCCTGGCGGGCGAGGTGCCCCTCTTGCAGTTCGTCTATCCCCTTAAAGGGACGCAAAAATATGGGCGGAAATCGCTCAAGAAGCACCTGAAACGCTTCACATTGCCGGGAAATGCATTTCGCCATCGCGCTGCTACGAAACTTCGGGAAATGCAGTGTCCAGCCGATTTCGTGGCAGCTTACCTTGAACACGTCGAGTTAGGGCAAGTCTTTGGCATCGATAGTCCCACCTGTCCGCTTGAGTTTGACCAAGTCGTAGGATCCGCCCTGGATCGATGGTTGACTGCGGATGGGTGGAAGCACGTGAGAGGCCTGGGCCAGAAAAGTCTCGATGAACTCGGTGATCTAAATCCAGGTCGGCTGAGCCGGAAGCTACATACTTTGGAGAAGTCTGTCACCAAGCAAGAGTGGAGTCGTGTACCTGATCGTCTACCTGCTTGGTGGAGTCGACGGGCCAAGGCATTGCCAAAAATCGAGGAAAAGGTGCAATCCATACTGGAGGCGCATGTCATCAGCCTGCAGAAGAGTCAGGGAAAGCCATGCCTGGACAGCGACTTCATGGCGACGATACGGGCCGAGATCATAGCGGGTCATTCGCGTGATGCTGATCATCTGGAATGGACTTTCGAAACGCTGCATAAGTTGATACTGGAAGGCGAAAAGCACGAGCGTTGGGTCTGTACGGATCGCAGGCGCATCTTTCGGATGTATGCCGAGCCAAGCCCGTTCGCAGTGGGCATGCTTGGCGAACATTCCAAGATTCTCTTCCTGCGACGTTGGTATTGCACCGCGGTGGCTGAGCATCTCTCAAACTGCGCCGATGGCACGGCGATCCTGCATTGGTTGCTTCTTGGCTTGGTGCTCTTTGACTACGTCACCGATCCGAAGGAACTGGAGGCAACTGCCAGGGGTGTGGCCAAGGCGCGCCGTTCCAGAAAGCTAAGTGATGCCCTTCTTCTACCCCTTGATGACGAAGACAGGTTGCCCCAGGTGGCCGTCTTTTCGGGGGTTAACGCCGCGTTGATCACCCGCCTTTATGAGAGTGGCCATCGGGTGGGAGATAGCGTGCTAACTGATTTCGGGAAGTGGCTTTCCCGTGAACTTCCCGATCAGATTCGGCCGACCAGGGGTAAGGTGTTGAAGTGCTTGCTATTGGCCGCGCGGATATCAAGCCGGTTCGAGCTCTCTGGGACGCTTCGGGCGATTAGAAATCGCTCCATCAAGGCCGTATCGTTGACGCCGGACCGCATGGCTGCCCTCACTGACCATTGGCCTCCCAAGTGCGCTGCGGTAAGCAAGCCCGAGAAGGTCAATGAGGAGCCTAATTTCGACGGATCCCGCGCGTGCTCCGATGCACAGATTTGGGATCTTAGGAAGGAGTTGGCAGCGATCGTTCGACCCAAGACGGAAGATCAAAAATGTAGAGAGGAGCTAGAGGAAGTAGCCGCAAATCGCAAGCCGCTTACAGAGGTGGAAAAGCTACGTGAGTTTAAGGAAAAGGTCAGCCATAGGAGCGAAGCGCTTCATCTTGTGGCCGGATACGCGATCAGGCTATATACCCACGGCACGCCTTTTAAATCCGATCCTGCGGGAGCCACTATCTGCAAGTACGTCTGTCAGGCCGCAAAGTATTTTACGATTCTTGGACCACGCAACGGATTACGTGACTGGGATGAGGAAGATTTTCTTTCGTTTTATGAAGCCATTGCCGACAGTGCCAAAGACTCCATGGAGGAGGACGTGCGGAAGTGTCTTTGGTATTTCCATTCATACCTCAAGGACCACTGCAAGATGCCTCGCTTAGATGCCGGCGAGGTGCTTGCAGGTCACTCATCCATGGCGAACGTGGATGCGAATATTGTGACCGATACGGAGTACACCGCGGCTCTGGACGCATTCACCGACGATATCGATGACGCGGAGAGGAGCCGAGATTTTGAGTTGTCACGCTATCTCAAGGCGACTCTACTCACCCTCATTTTAATGCGAAGGTCCGGAGCTCGCATTGGCGAAGTCTTGGGTAGGCGTATCGTCGACCTCTACCTCGGGGAAAAGTGCTCCATGCTTTTCATCCGGAAGTCCAGATTTGGGACGCTTAAATCCCTCAGCGCTACTCGGGCTGTTGACATGCATAAGAAGCTGACGGCGTCTGAGACGCGCATTCTGGCCGACTGGGTGTACGAGCAAGAAAAGCTACGCGGATCCGTCAAGCCGCGCGACTGGTCACTTTTTGCGACGGCACGTGGCAACACGGATCCTTTGAGTCGCTCCCGCATCGCGGCGCTACTGAGTGCAAAATTGCGTTGGTCGGTTGGAAACCCTGATGCACGACCTCATTGGCTGCGCCATACGGACGTATGTACAGAGTTGAATGCACTTCACGTGCCGGCGCGTGATGCTGAAGGGTGCATTGTTCCGAATGTCGCGCTGGCGACAAGGATGGGGGGCGAGGTCAAGGGTCCCCTGAGACTGGGTGATCAGGTGAGGCTGAGGGCTGGACGGGGTCACAGCAAATTTATGACGACGGTCGCTTCCTATGGGCACGTCCTTCCCTTGACTATGGGAAATGGCAGCGCATGGTCACGCTTGAAGTTTTCTGATCGGAGCGTGGCGATCATATTCGGAATTGGCTACGCCAATTTGCGAAAGATCAGGGAGCACTCGCGAAAGCATGGCTATGGCGAACAGCATTTGACAATGCTCCTGTTGCAGCGGAGTACGATTCCGATTGCCGCGCCGCCTGCGGCGGTCTAGAGAAGCGATCTTGGGGGCATGCCGCAGGAACGGTAAGGCGACATCTACCCGAGATTTTGGCCTGCATAGAGAGGTATGCAGGTCCAAAGGCGCTTCCAGCCGCGATGCTCTGTTTGCCATAACTCGAGAGTCGGTCCCCCGATACTATTTGGGCTCATCGCCGCGGAACTTCCTCGACCCGTCGCGCGGCCGCCGAGCCAGGTCGATGACCTGTGCGCCGATAGCAAATGCCACCCAGCACACGACCCCCAAGAAACCCAGCACAAGGACGGTGGCGACACTACCTAGAAGAGCGAGACCAAATATCATGATGGGGTGGATCGCCCAATTGCGAGGCGCAATGGCCTCGGGGAAACCCTCGACCCACCAGCCGGCCACGGCGAGCGTAAAGATCACTGCGCACAGGACTGGCATGCCGATAGCAACGCAGATCCAAAAGTGACGATCGAAACGAATGGGGCTCGTGTGCATGAGAAGAAGTCCTGAAAGCTGAAATTAATTGGTAGGGCGCGGGTAAAGGGGATCGACAGACGATCAAGCTGGAGGCGCTCGATTCATTCGCCAGTGCGAAGTGTCATCGGCCCATCGCGAGCGAATATGAGCCTCGAATACGGCGATGAAGAGAACGCAAAGAAGCTTCGAGGCTTCCGAGTTATGAACCGATCCAAAGGCCTTTCGCAGTGCTTTACACCATGTCTTTCGGTGTGGCCATGTCGGGATCGGTTCGTGTGGCATGGGGGCCTGCCACCACGCGTCAAAGACCCGGGTGGCGAGGGCATGATCCCGGGTCCGCGTCGGCCACCCGGTCCGAAGGATCCAGTCGACGACGTGTAGCCATCGCCGATCGTTGGAAGTAGCTCTCACGAATGCACTCCTTGTCAAAGTCAGTGAACCGGCAGCAAGAAGTGCCTGCCGATGTCTCGCCACAAGACCATGAGCCGGAATTGACGCAACCCCCCCCATCCGCGCGTCGTTTGGAATAAACCTGTTGTGCCGCAAGGCGGAACCCATCTGTCCACGATGGACGGACGGGAGAAATCTTGTGCCGGCACCAAACGTGGCACTCCATCTGGAGGGCAGTGAGCAATGTCCATGTATGTGTTCGTGTCCGAGGACATGGCACAAATCTCACCTTCCTCGGAAGGGAGTGTCCTGACTACAAAGTAGGCGTGCCGGCGGTCCAGCGTGGACGGTGCGCGAGGCATTCACTTTGATAGGGCGACGAAGCGGCTATTCAGCCCCGCCCTGCTCAAGTAAGGGTTCTGAGGGTCGTCGCTTCGATATCACGCAGCACCAATAGGTCGCAGATCGCCCACGGCGCCCGCGTGACAGCGCGCTCGTGCATGGCCACGCAACGGATTACATCGTCCAGGATGGACGGTTAGACAAAGGGTGCCGTTCTCACTGTCCGTCGTGGACGGCCACGAGCAGCGATTAGACGACCAGCCCTTCAAGCGAGGTTTTGCACAGAACGGGGCGTCGCCATCCACCTTCACCCGGGGTCGGGCGTGTCCTAGATTTTGTGTAAACGGGATACAGGCAAGACACTGCCATCTGACCCGGAGACACCATGAGTCCACGCAAGCACGAGGTACCCGACGAGCTGCTTAGCAGCCTGTTGGCCAACTACAAGAAGCCCGAAGACCTGATCGGTGAGAACGGCCTGCTCAAACAGCTGACCAAACTGCTGGTCGAGCGGGCGCTGGAAGCGGAGATGGCCGAGCACCTCGGTCACGACAAGCACGAACCGGTCGCCAACGTGGCCGGCAACACGCGCAACGGGCGCAGCCGCAAGACCATCAAGGGCGAGTTCGGCGAGCTGCCGATCGAGATCCCTCGTGATCGGCACGGTAGCTTCGAGCCACAGCTGATTCCCAAGCACCAGGCCCGCTGGGCCGGCTTCGACGACAAGATCCTGTCGTTGTATGCGCGCGGCATGACTGTGTGCGAGATCCAGGCGCATCTGGAAGAAATGTACGGGGCGGAGGTGTCGCCCAGCCTGATTTCCACGGTCACCGATGCGGTGGTCGATGAGGTCAAGGCATGGCAAGCCCGGCCGCTCGACCCGGTGTATCCGATCGTCTACCTGGATTGCATCCACGTGAAGGTGCGCGAGGGCGCGGTGCGGGTCAAGGCGGTGTATCTGGCCATCGGCGTCACGATAGCCGGCGAGAAGGAGGTGCTGGGCCTGTGGCTGGCGCAAACCGAGGGCGCCAAGTTCTGGCTGCAGGTGGTGACGGAGCTGCGCAACCGCGGCGTGCAGGACATCTTCATTGCCCGCGTCGATGGCCTCAAGGGCTTCCCCGAAGCGATCGAAGCGGTCTTTCCGCACACCACCGTGCAGCTGTGTATCGTGCACATGGTGCGGCACAGCCTGAACTACGTATCGTGGAAGCGGCGGCTGGAGGTGGCGGCTGACCTCAAACGCATTTATGCCTGCGCCACCGCCGAGGAGGCCGAGCAACGGCTCGGCGAGTTCGAGGCGAAGTGGGATAAGGAGTACCTTCCGATCGGGCAGTCGTGGCGGCGTAACTGGCCGCGGCTGATTCCGTTCTTCGACTATCCGCCGGAGATCCGCAAGGTGATCTACACCACCAACGCGATCGAGTCAGTCAACATGAGCCTGCGCAAGCTGACCAAGAATCGCGGTGCATTCCCGAGCGACGAAGCCTTGGTGAAATTGTTCTACCTGGCCCTGCGCAACATCAGCAAGAAATGGACGCTGCCGATCCGCGACTGGAAGGCTGCATTGAACCGCTTTACGATCCAATTCGAGGAACGACTTCCTCGGCGGTAACCCAAACCCCGGTTACACAAAATTCTGCACACCCCCGCTCGGGACGCTAGATTCGATAGGTCATGGAGATGCCATTGCGATCATGAAGCGGGGTCATCGTCCCCTTCTGCCTGCGCAGGCAAGGCAACGGTTGCTCAATGACCGCCAATGGCGATCCGATGGAGAAGACGTGGATGCCTTCTACCAGCACCGCCAAATCTCGCTGGCCATACGCCATGTGCAGTCGCTCAGCAGTGCGCCAGCGGGAGATCCGCATTCAAGGTCCCTTTGGGCTCGGCTCCGCGAGGCGATGACAAACGCCATGGCACTTATTTGAGTCAGTACGGCGTCAAGCCGAATGCCTCTTCGGTTCGTCAGGTATCGCGTGACCCGGAGACAAGTCGATCTCGCATATTCGCTTGTGAATTTGAAGGGCCGCTAATCAATCCTGCTAACGGGCTTCCCATGATGGGCAATTCAATGATCGATGTTGGTGGAAATGCGCTTGGTACGACGTCATCGCTCTTCGACTAAGGCGATGAGCATGCCCGAGTGTTTCTCAGCGCTCGGGCATGCTGACGTGCGGGAGCTTCTAGCGATAAGCAGGTGGCGGCTGGCGCCTCGCTTCTGTATGCGATCCTGTGCCGGCCGGCGCCAAGAACCTCTCGATCCGCCTACTCGGCGGCACCGGCGATGCCAGTCTGTTCGTGAAGGCGGGCCAGGCGCCGGCGACGAATGGCTCGGGTGCGGATTTCAGCTCGCAACGACCGGGCAATGCGGAAGTGGTGATGGTGCCGGCGCCGCAGGCCACCACCTATTACATCCGCCTGTTGGCCGTGAAAGACGTGGCCGCCGCATCGGTGTTGGTCACCTACACCTCGCCTTAAAGCCTGCAACACCCTCGCCGCGCGAGCGGCGAGGTTTTCGTGGAGGAGCGCACGCCGCCTCCCGGAATCGCAGGCACGACTGCGATGCCCCTCGCTAAGAGGTCGCAGTCTGCGCAAAACCCGCCTGGCCGGCATTCCGGGGCCTTTTTCCGCGGGCCACGGGCAGAGTCAGTCCCCGACGCTCCGACTCCTGTCGCGCATCGGCCGGTCCGCGTTGGAGTGGCGGTAAACCGCAGGCGCTAGAATGGCGGCATGCATATCTTCAAAGAATTCCATATCGAGGCAGCTCACCGCCTGCCGAACGTGCCGCCGGGCCACAAGTGCGCGCGGCTGCACGGACACTCGTTTCGCGTCCAGATCCACGTCGAAGGCGAGCCCGATCCCACGCTCGGCTGGGTAATGGACTTCGCGGACGTCAAGGCGGCCTTCGCGCCGTTGTATGACCAGCTCGATCATCACTACCTCAATGACATCGAGGGTTTGGAGAATCCGACCAGCGAAGTACTGTGCCGTTGGATCTTCAAGCGCCTGCAGCCGGCTCTGCCGGGCCTGGACAAGGTGGTGGTGCATGAGACCTGCACCTCAGGCGCCAGTTGTAGTCGTGACAGCTTTTGACGCGGCGCAATAAGCGGGCGTTTGAATGTAATAGATTAGTAATGTTGAATTTTTCGTGACACGTGCTCGCGTTAAGGAAAAATATATTGCAACGCACAAAATGACTTGGTAGAGTAGTCGCCACTACCCCTAATCCCGTCGAGGGACTCAAGTCATGACGCAGCAACTGAACTCGCAGGTTTTCGCCTACGCCAAGCAGCTCGCCGATAGCGCCTTCAAGGCACAGTCGGTGGCCTTCAAGGGTCTGGAGCAGGTCGCCGAACTGCAGATCCGCGCGCTGGAAAAGCAGTCGGAAGCTGCGGCTGACTTCTTCAGCGGCGCCCTCGAGACCCGCGATATCGATGGTTTCCGCGTTCTTTGGGAAAAGGCAGCTGCCGCCGGCCGTGAGAACGCCGAGCGCGCCGTGGCCGTCACCCAGGAAATCATCGCCGTGACGCAGAAGACCGCCGAGTCGCTCAGCGCGCTCGTGCAGGAGCAGCAGCTGGCCGCCAATGACGCCGTGGCCGCTCCGGTCGCCGCCGCCAAGAAGGCCGCCGCTGCCGCTGTTGTCACCAAGTAACCGCTTAGCGACGCAGCGCTTCCTCCCCCCAGTTGCGTCTAAGGGCCGGACGGTTGTCCGGCCCTTTTTCTATTCGTGAGTTCTCACGATGCCTGCCGGTTTTGTGAACAGATCGGCCTGCGGACAAGATGTCGCGTCAGCCGCGGCTTGTCGCTGTAAATGCCTCGCTGATATACTTTTTGGGATTGGACCGTGGCCCGCAGCTGGTTCGGTGCCGCCTTGAGCGAAGCCGCGCGGGAACATCACGTGATCAACAGTCTTGCTTCCGGTCGTCGTCTGGCACTGCGCATGATTTTGCTGCAGCTCGCCGTGGCGGTGGCCGTCGGTCTCACTTTCCTGATGCAGGGGCCTCGCGAAGCGCTGGCGGCCGCTGCAGGCGCCGCACTGGTGGCGCTGGGATCCGCGCTGCTGGCGTGGCGCTCCTTCAAGGGATTGGGTGGGGGAGGCACGGCCGTGTGGCACGTGATGTCAGGTTTGGTCCTGAAGTGGATCGTGATCTTCGGAGGGCTGATCGCGATCCTGGGTCAATGGAAATTACCGCCACTAGCTGCCATCACGGGGCTGGTGGCTGCTTACGCAATAAATCTGCTGGCGTTCAGATTCAAGGGCTAACACATGGCAAGCGAGCCGCAGGGCGGACTAACTGAGTACATCCAGCATCACCTTCACCACTACACGGTGAGTCTGGGTGATGGCGCATTCATGAAGATCCACGTCGACTCGCTCGTCGTGTCCTTTGTGCTGGGTGCCCTGTTCTGCCTCTGGTTCTGGCTGAAGGCCCGCAAGGCGACTTCGGGCGTGCCGTCCAAGGGCCAGGCCTTCGTCGAGATCATCGTGGAGTTCGTCGACACCCAGGTGAAGGACACTTTCCACGGCGATCGCCGTACGGTGACCCCGCTGGCGCTGTCCATCTTCATGTGGGTCGTGTTCCTGAACACGATGGACTTGCTGCCGCTGGATGCGCCGGGCTTTGCCGTCAAGAGCCTCGCCGGTGCCGAAGCCGCGCATCACACCTCCTTCCGCTGGGTGCCCACCGCCGACATCAACACCACCATGGGCCTGGCCCTGGCCGTGTTCTTCATCGTGCTCGCGCACGGCATGAAGGCCAAGGGCGTGGGCGGTTTTGGCTGGGAACTGATCACCGCGCCGTTCCATGCGGACAATATGGTGGTCAAGATCATCCTGATGCCGTTCAACCTTGCGCTCAACGTCATCGAATACCTGTCCAAGCCGGTCTCGCTCGCCATGCGACTGTTCGGCAACATGTACGGTGGCGAGCTGGTCTTCATGCTGATCGCGGGGCTGTTCGCGGGCTGGATCAGCTTCCTGCCGGGCGTGCTGTTCAACTCGGTGTGGGCGATCTTCCACATCCTGATCATCCTGCTGCAGGCGTTCATCTTCATGATGCTGACCATCGTGTACATCGCGACGGCGCGTGAGCATCACTAAGGTTCGCTTTACTCCAAGTTTCGCTTCATCTTTCTTGTTCTAACCAACAACCCGTTATCGATTCACAGGAGAACACCATGGAACTCATCGCACACGTGCAGGGCCTGACCGCCATTGCCATCGGCATCATCATCGGCCTCGGCGCTCTGGGCGCTTGCTTGGGTATCGCCATCATGGGTTCCAAGTTCCTTGAGTCCGCCGCACGTCAGCCGGAGCTGGTGCCGCTGCTGCAGGGCCGCATGTTCCTGCTCGCAGGCCTGATCGACGCTGCGTTCATCATCGGCCTGGCCGTGGCGCTGCTGTTCGCCTTCTCGAACCCGCTGATCAGCGCCCTGCACTAAGCCTTCGCTTGGCCGCGAGGCCGATCGGAGCGGGTTATGTGGTGTCGCGGCGGATCTAGAGCCGCGACTTCACGTCAACTTCAACGTGTTCGGGAGTATTTGGAAAGCTCATGGATATCAATCTGACTTTCCTGGGCCAGATGGTCTCTTTTGCCATCCTGGTCTGGTTCACCACCAAGTTCATCTGGCCGCAGCTCAATCACGCGATTGAAGAGCGTCAGAAGAAGGTTGCCGATGGTCTGGCCGCCGCTGAAAAGGCGCGCGCCGAACTCAAGGACGCCGACGCCAAGGTGGCCGTCGAGATCAAGCAGGCCCGTCAGCAGGCCAACGAGATCATCGAGCGTGCCCAGCAGCAGGCCAACCAGATCGTGGACAAGGCTCGCGCCGAAGCCGTGACCGAGGCGAGCCGCCTGAAGGCTGCGGCTGGCGAGGAAATCGTCAGCATGCAGCAGCGTGCGCGCGAAGAACTGCGCGGCTGGGTCGGCCGTCTGGCTGTCCAGGGCGCAGAGAAAATCGTGCAGCGCGAAGTCGACGTCAACGCCCACAAGGCGATGCTCGACCAGCTCGCGGCCGAGATCTAAGCCATGGCACAGGCAATCACCCTCGCCCGTCCGTATGCGCGTGCCGCCTTCGAGGTAGCCCATGCGGCCGGCTCGCTGAGCGCATGGGCGCAGGCGCTGGCCTTTGCCGCGGAAGTGGCAAGGGACTCGCGCGTGGCCGGTTTGGGCAACGATCCGCGCGTCACGGCGGACCAGCTGGTCGCGTTGCACCTGCCGCAGGGCATGGCTGCCGACGCGCCGTTCGCCCGTTTCCTGGGTGAGCTGGCCGAGCACCGTCGCGTGGCGCTGCTGCCGGAAATCGCCGCGCTGTTCGAACAGTACAAGCGCGAATCCGAATCGCAGCTGTTGGTGAAGGTAACCAGTGCGTTTGCGCTGGATGCTGCCCAGGCTGAGCAGCTGAAGGTGTCGCTCAAGCGTCGCTTCAAGCGCGAGATCGAACTGGAAACCCAGGTCGACGCCTCGCTGCTGGGTGGCGTGGTGATCGATACCGGCAGCGAAGTGATCGACGGTTCGGCCCGCGGTCGTCTGGCGCGCATGTCCCGCGCGCTGACGGTTTAAAGAATTTAAGCGAAGTCCGTTTCGCGAAGCGCCATGTCAGCGTTGGCTGGCTCTTCAAAAAAGACTCAAATCTCAGGATATCGACCCATGTCCAGCTCCACCTTGAATCCGTCCGAGATCAGCGAACTGATCAAGACCCGCATCGAGCAGTTCAAGCTCGGCGCGGAAGCACGTAACGAAGGCACCATCATCAGCGTGTCCGACGGCATCGTGCGCATCCACGGTCTGGCCGACGTGATGCAGGGCGAAATGATCGAACTGCCGGGCAACTCCTATGCGCTGGCGCTGAACCTCGAGCGTGACTCGGTGGGCGCCGTGGTGCTGGGCGAATACCAGCACCTACGCGAAGGCGACACCGCCAAGACCACCGGCCGCATCCTCGAAGTGCCCACCGGTCCGGAGCTGCTGGGTCGCGTGGTCGATTCGCTGGGCAATCCGATCGACGGCAAGGGCCCGCTGAACGCCAAGACCAGCTCGGCCATCGAAAAGGTCGCGCCAGGCGTGATCTGGCGCAAGTCGGTCGACCAGCCGGTGCAGACCGGCTACAAGTCCGTCGACTCGATGATCCCGATCGGCCGTGGCCAGCGCGAGCTGATCATCGGCGACCGCCAGACGGGCAAGACCGCGTTGGCCATCGACGCGATCATCAACCAGAAAGACTCCGGCATTAAGTGCATCTACGTTGCCATCGGCCAGAAGCGCTCGTCGATCGCCAACGTGGTGCGTAAGCTCGAAGAGAACGGCGCGCTGGCCAACACCATCGTGGTGGTGGCTTCCGCTTCTGAGTCGGCCGCGCTGCAGTACATCGCGCCGTACTCGGGTTGCGCCATGGGCGAGTACTTCCGCGACCGCGGCGAAGACGCGCTGATCATCTATGACGATCTGTCCAAGCAGGCCGTGGCCTACCGCCAGATCTCGCTGCTGCTCAAGCGCCCGCCGGGCCGCGAAGCCTACCCGGGTGACGTGTTCTATTTGCACTCGCGTCTGCTCGAGCGCGCTTCCCGCGTCTCCGAGGAGTACGTCGAGAAGTTCACCAACGGCGAAGTGAAGGGCAAGACCGGTTCGCTGACCGCGCTGCCGATCATCGAAACCCAGGCTGGCGACGTGTCCGCGTTCGTGCCGACCAACGTGATTTCGATCACCGACGGCCAGATCTTTCTGGAAACCGACCTGTTCAACGCGGGTATCCGCCCGGCCGTGAACGCCGGTATCTCGGTGTCGCGCGTGGGCGGTGCCGCCCAGACCAAGATCGTCAAGAAGCTGTCCGGCGGGGTGAAGCTGGCCTTGGCGCAGTTCCGCGAGCTGGCTGCGTTCGCGCAGTTCGCCTCGGACCTGGACCCGGCCACCCGCGCCCAGCTGGACCGCGGCCAGCGCGTGACTGAGTTGATGAAGCAGGCGCAGTACTCGCCGCTCTCCATCGCCGAACTCGCGCTGTCGGTGTACGCCGCCGAGAAGGGCTACCTCGACGACTTGCCGGTCAACAAGGTGCTGCCGTTCGAGAAGGGCCTGCACGCCTTCATGCACCAGAACCACGGCGAACTGATGAAGAAGATCGTCGCCTCTGGTGACTGGAACAACGACATCGAAGCCACCTTCAAGTCCTCGCTCGACGAGTACAAGAAGACGGGCAGCTGGTAAGCAATAAGGGGTGTACAGCCGCCACAGGTGCGGCTGTACAGCACTCCGGCCGAATGGGCCGGGATCGCAATCACCCAACAGGTTGAGGCAAACGTGGCAAGCGGACGCGAAATCAAATCCAAGATCAAGAGCACGCAGAACATGCGCAAGGTGACGCGCGCGCTCGAAATGGTCTCGGCCTCGAAGATCCGCAAGGCGCAGGATCTGATGAAGGCCTCGCGCCCTTATGCGCGCGCCATGCGCAAGGTGATCGCGCATGTGTCCCAGGCCAACACCGATTTCAGCCATCCTTTCCTGCAGGAGCGTGAGACGGTCAAGCGCGTTGGCTACGTGGTCATCACCACGGATCGCGGACTGTGCGGCGGCCTGAACTCCAGCCTATTTCGTCGCCTGCTGCCGGCTATTCGTGAGTGGCAGGACAAGGGCGTCGAAGTGGATGTGGTGGCGATCGGCCAGAAGGCGGTCCAGTTCTTCCGCCGCCTCAAGGGCATCAACCTGATCGGCAGCGTCAGCCATCTCGGCGAGAAGCCGAAGCTCGACCATCTGGTGGGCGTGATCAAGGTCGCAGTGGACGGCTACCTCGCGGGCAAGGTCGATCGCGTGTTCCTGGCCCACAACGACTTCGTCAACACCATGGTGCAGAAGCCGGCCGTGCACGCGCTGCTGCCGCTGGGCGTGGTTGCCGAGGAAATGGGCGTCGTGGCCAGCGAGCCGTCCCCTTCGCCGGATTACCCGGTAGCGGGCTTCAAGCTCGAGCACAAGCACGACTGGGACTACATCTACGAACCCGATGCCGCCACCGTGCTCGAGCACGTGATGGGTCGCTACATCGAGTCGATCGTATATCAAGGCGTGCTGGAAAACCTTGCGAGCGAACATGCCGCGCGCATGGTGGCGATGAAGAGCGCGTCGGATAACGCGAGCAAGGTGATTGGCGAACTGACGCTGATTTACAACAAGGCTCGTCAGGCCGCGATCACGCAGGAAATTTCTGAAATTGTAGGCGGTGCGGCGGCTGTCTAAGCCGCACGCCATCCAGACCTAAATTTGGCGACGCATAGCGGCGCCGCACTAGACACTAAAAGATCCATCCGGAGCACATCCATGAGTCAGGGCAAAGTTGTACAGATCATCGGCGCGGTCATCGACGTGGAGTTCGCACGCGATCAGGTGCCGCAGGTTTACGACGCGCTGAAGGTCGACGGCACCGACATCACGCTGGAAGTCCAGCAGGTGCTGGGTGACGGCATTGTCCGTACGATTGCCCTCGGTTCCACCGATGGCCTCAAGCGCGGCCTCGTGGCGCGCAACACCGGCGAAGGCATCAAGGTGCCGGTCGGCAAGGCCACGCTCGGTCGCATCATGGACGTGCTCGGCAACCCGATCGACGAAGCGGGCCCGATCGGCGAGCAGGATCGCTGGGTCATCCATCGCGCAGCTCCGAGCTATGACGACCAGGCGGCGGCCAGCGATCTGCTGGAAACCGGTATCAAGGTCATCGACCTGATGTGCCCGTTCGCCAAGGGCGGCAAGGTCGGCCTGTTCGGCGGCGCCGGCGTGGGCAAGACCGTGAACATGATGGAGCTGATCAACAACATCGCCAAGGCGCACTCGGGTCTGTCCGTGTTCGCCGGTGTGGGTGAGCGTACCCGTGAAGGCAACGACTTCTACCACGAGATGAAGGACTCCAACGTTCTCGACAAGGTCGCGATGGTGTACGGCCAGATGAACGAGCCGCCGGGCAACCGCCTGCGCGTGGCACTGACCGGCCTGACCATGGCCGAGTACTTCCGCGACGAGAAGGACGCGTCGGGCAAGGGCAAGGACGTGCTGCTGTTCGTGGACAACATCTACCGCTACACGCTGGCCGGTACCGAAGTGTCCGCACTGCTCGGCCGTATGCCGTCCGCCGTGGGTTACCAGCCGACGCTGGCCGAGGAAATGGGCGTGCTGCAGGAGCGCATCACCTCGACCAAGACCGGTTCGATCACATCGATCCAGGCCGTGTACGTGCCCGCAGATGACCTTACCGATCCGTCGCCGGCCACCACCTTCGCCCACTTGGACGCGACCGTGGTGCTTTCGCGCAACATCGCCTCGCTGGGTATCTACCCGGCCGTGGATCCGCTGGACTCCACCAGCCGCCAGCTCGATCCGAACGTGATCGGCGCCGAGCACTACGACGTGGCCCGTCGCGTGCAGGGCACGCTGCAGAAGTACAAGGAGCTCAAGGACATCATCGCGATCCTGGGCATGGACGAGCTGTCCGAAGACGACAAGCAGGCTGTGTCGCGCGCCCGCAAGATCGAGCGCTTCTTCTCGCAGCCGTTCCACGTGGCCGAAGTGTTCACCGGCTCGCCGGGCAAGTACGTGCCGCTGAAGGAAACCATCCGCGGCTTCAAGATGATCGTGGACGGCGACGTGGACCACCTGCCGGAGCAGGCGTTCTACATGGTCGGCGGCATCGACGAGGCCATCAAGAAGGCCGAGGAAATGGGCGCCAAGAAGGCGGCCTGATCCCTGTGAGGCATCACACGGTGAAGCGCGCGAGCCGCGCTTCACTTAGCTCCACACAGCATCGTCTGCTTTTCACCGAACGCACCGGAATACCGTCATGAGTCATACCCTCCGTGTCGACATCGTCAGCGCCGAAGCCGAGATCTTCTCCGGCGACGCGCAGCTCGTGGTCGCCACCGGCGAGATGGGCGAACTGGGCATCGCGCCCCGCCATGCGCCGCTGATCACCCGCCTGAAGCCCGGCCACGTGGACGTGGTGTTGGCCAATGGCGAGCGTCAGCAGTTCTGGGTGTCCGGTGGCATCCTGGAAGTGCAGCCGCAGGTCGTCACCGTGCTGGCCGACACCGCCGCACGTGCCTCCGACCTGGATGAAGCGGCCGCCCAGCGCGCCAAGCAGGAAGCGGAAGACGCCCTGGCCAATCGCACCGACGCAGTCGAGATCGCCGAGGCGCAGGCCAAGCTGGCGCAAGCCATCACCCAGCTGCAGGCGCTGGAGCGCATGCGCAAGACGCTCAAGCACTGAGCAAGCTTGCCCGGGTAGCACCCCGCAGAACGCCGGCCCTGGGCCGGCGTTTTTGTTTATGCTGAGGCTACTCGACAGCGAGGGGCTACGACATGGATGCGAAGCAGCAAGCTGATTGGCACAGGTTCCCAAGGTTCCTGTTGGTCGCGTTGATCGCTTCGCTGGCCGGGTGCGCGAACGTACCTCACGCCACCTCGACCAAGCCGTCCACTGAAGGTGACACCTCGTATCGGTCCCTGGCCAAGGACGATATGCAGCACTACCAGCTCGCCATGGGTGAGATCTCTACCGGGGCGATTCCCTGGGATCATCCCTCGCCGCCGTACCCGGCCGCCCTGCTCGGTCAGCGCCTGCCGCCACAGGAGGTGGAGGCCACGCTTGTCGTCAACGAAGCAGGCAAGGTGGTCGAGGTACGCATCACCGATGAAGCGCAGGCCGATGCGCAGGTCCGCCTGTTCGATCAGGCCGTGCGTGAGACCGCCATGCAATGGACGTTCGAGCCGCTGCGTTTCAGCCAGTGGGCCGCGGACGCCAACGGCAACAGTCATGAAGTGAGCAGCGAGACGCGCCCCTTCAGTCTGGACTATGTGTTCCGCTTCGCCTGGAAAGACGGCGAGCCGGTTGCCGATGCCAGCGCGGCCAAACACGCCCTGCCATAGCCATAGGTTCTACATCCTCAGGGCCTTAGGGCACTGAGCCTCGGCTGCTATCCTCCGCCGCTAGTCAAGGACAGGTTGGATCCCATGCTCAAGACCACGCCGTTGCACGTCATCGTTCTCGCCGCCGGCGAGGGCAAGCGCATGAAGTCGAAGAAGGCCAAGGTGCTGATGCCCCTGGCCGGCCGGCCCCTGCTTGCCCACGTGCTGGAGGCGGCGCGCGCACTGCAGCCGAAGGCGATCCATGTGGTCTACGGGCATTGCGGCGACCAGGTGCGTGCGGCGTTCGAGGGACTGGACGACCTGCACTGGGTGTTGCAGTCGCAGCGGCTAGGCACCGGCCATGCGGTGCGCGAGGCATTGCTCGAAGTGCCCGACGACGTCACCGTGCTGGTGCTCTACGGCGATGTGCCGCTCACCCGCACGCAGACGCTGGAGTCCTTGGTGCGGGCCGAAGGCACGGTGAGCCTGCTTGCGACGCGAGTCACCCATCCTCACGGCTATGGCCGCGTGCTTCGCGACGGCAACGGTTTCGTGCGCGCCGTGGTCGAAGAAAAAGATGCCGACGACGCGCAGCGGGCGATGAACCTGATCAATACCGGCATCCTGGCGGCCGATGCCGTGGCCCTGAAGCGATGGACGTCCAAACTCGATCGCAACAACGTTCAAGGCGAGTACTACCTCACCGACATCTTCGCCATGGCGGCCGGCGAAAACCGGGCGGCGGCCTGCGTGGAATGCGAAGACGAATTCGAAACCGCCGGCGCCAACAATCCCTGGCAGCTCGCCGAACTTGAGGCGCAATACCGTTCGCGTGCCGCCAAGGCATTGGCGCTGGAAGGCGTGCGTATTTCCGATCCGCTGCGCATCGACGTGCGCGGCAAGGTCAGCGCCGGCATGGATGTCGAGATCGACGTGAACGTCGTGCTCGAAGGCGATGTCCAGTTCGGCGATGACGTGCAGATCGGCCCATTTACGCGCCTCAAGGACGTGAAGCTCGCCAGCGGCACCGTGGTGCAGGCGCATTGCGACCTCGAAGGCGTGGTGACGCACGGGCCCTGCACGATCGGTCCGTTTGCGCGCCTGCGGCCGGGCACGGAGCTGGCGGCGGGCGTGCACATCGGCAATTTCGTCGAGACCAAGAAAGCCATACTCGGCGAGGGCAGCAAAGCCAATCACCTGAGCTATCTGGGCGACACCCTGATCGGCCGCGGCGTGAACATCGGCGCCGGCACCATCACCTGCAACTACGACGGCGCCAACAAGCATCTCACCGTGATTGGCGACCGTGCCTTCATCGGTTCCAACAGCGCGCTCGTTGCGCCGGTGACCGTCGGCGAGGACGCGACGATCGGCGCCGGTTCGGTGATCGGCAAGGAAGCGCCTGCCGGCGAGCTGACCATCGCACGCGCCAAGCAGGTGACCCTGCATGGCTGGAAGCGACCGACCAAGCCGTCGTGATCGATGGCCGCTGCGTTGCGGTTCCCCAAGGCTAGCCAAGGAGTAGTCATGCGTATCGGTATCTCGATCGGTAGCTTGCTCGGTGTCTTGCTGTTGAATGCCTGCGCCAGCGCGCCCAGCGGCGATGCACCCGTGCAGCTGTTTGGCGCGCAGGACGCGCCACGCTTTCACGCCTACCTGGCATGCACCAGCAACACGGTCGATTGCGCGATCGTTGAGCGCGCCTTCGATCGCTGGGCAGACGACCGGCATGTCTCGCTGGAAACGGTGGCGTCCGACAATCGCGCCTTTATGACGGGCACGCCATCGCCCGCTGAGGAGCAGGCGCAGCCATATCGCATCACCATGCGCTACGTGCCCGACTTGTCCGCGCCGGCCAACCCCATGGGCGGCGGCAGCATGCGCCCGATGATCAGCTACAGCGCGACCTTGCATGTGTTCGATGCAAGCACCGGGCGCTTGTTGAAGACGATGTCGTTCAGGGGCAAGGCGATCATCGATCAGGACAGCGGGCGGGCCAATCCGTATATCAACGCCCAGGTGTACGCGTTCCTGAAGCAGCTCGATCCGGTCTACGCGAAAGAGTCCGCGTCCTGATTGGCTGCCTGCGCGCCTTCACGGGCAGGCGCGCTGCGCAGTTCCGACGGGAAGCGAGAGGGCCTCACACCGGCCTTTTGTCTGACTCGCCTGCTGCGGGTGCCCGCGTATAAGCTGCTACCCGCTGACGCAACAGGGGGTGGACATGCGCTTTCGGTTCCGACACGCGATGGCGATGGTCGCCATGGCTTTGCTGTGGACAATCGGGCCGCAGGTTCATGCGGCGGCGGGCGTGCGCGAGTTGCCCGGCACACCTGAAACCCGCTCGGCGGCGGGAACCGACTACGCCTTGCGCACGGTTCCGTTAGGCGGCCTCACCGTCACGCTGATCGACGTGCATTCGGGCGTAGGCGACTGGACCCGGCCAGACCCGGCGAAACTGCCTGCGTTGCCGTCTTCGCCGGCGCCTTCCAAGGACGCCGTGCAGTGGTTCTACGGCGATGTGGCAGGCTGGATGGCGGTACCCCAGGGCTGGCGCGTGCAGCGCGCCACCATCGGCGTGGACGCTAACGCCCACTACACGTTCGCTGCGCCGGAAGGTGCGAGCTCCGGTTGGGTCAGCTACACGGTGATTCCGGCATGCGAGGAATGCCTGCTGCAGGAGTCCGAAGCCCTGCTGCCGGGCGCGGGCGAACAACTGGCGGCGAAGCACGACGCCACGCCGATCTATCTGGGCCAGACCAATCCAGTGATGACCTGGCAGTCCCGCCCGGATGACTGCACGGCGCTGTTCCGCTATCGCCTTGGCGGGCTGACCGTACACGCGGCGGTGCTGAGCAGTGTTCCCGTGTCGGCGCTGGAATCGGGTCGCGGCGCACTCGCGCTCTCCGATGTCTATGCGGCCCTGCCCACGGCCAAGTCCGCGCTGGCGAGGTTCATGGTGGAAGGATTCCGCCAGGCGTTTCCTGCCTGCCGTTCGCCCGACGGATGGAAGAGCTGACGCCGCTCAGGCGTAGCGCCAGCCGTCGATCTCCACCAGCAGTTCGCTGCGGCAGATATCGCCATGGAGCAGCAGCACCGGCACACCGGCCAGCCGTTGCTGCAGGAATTCACGTACCACTGGCGCATCCGTCGGGTGGCGCACATAGGCCTTGAGCGGCGACTGCGTGTCGAAGCCGGCTGGCATGTTGGCGCTGGACAGCAGGGCTTCGAGGTTCACCAGGGTTTCGTCGAGCTGGGCGAGCAGGTCGTCCTCGTGCGCCGAGGCATGGCCCACCACGGCGGCGGTGCCGGAGATGGCCAGTGCGTCCTGCGCCGGCAGCGCCATGGCCCGGGCGAAACTGGGTGGCGTGCGGCCGTATTGGCGCGGATAGCGCCAGGCGCTGACCTGGCGTGGGTTCTCCACGCGTTCACCTGCCTCGTCGCAGGCCAGCAGGTACACCTGCAGGCGCGGCGCCGAAGCATGGTGGCCGATCGCGGTGGCGGCGGGAAAACCATCGGCGAAGAAGCCGGCCATGCCCTCGGCCCGGCCTTCGCAGAACTGCTTGTAGCGCTCGGTGTCGCCTGCGCCTTCGTTGATGTCGACCAGGTAGTTCCAGACGCGCTGCACGTGACGTTCGCGGCGCGTGGCGACGAATTCGCATAGCTGCGCGTAGGCGGTCGCCGCCGTGGCGCGCAATCTGCCATGGAGACTTTCATCCAGCGTGATGGCGGCGAACAGCCAGCCCTCACCGCTCGACCATTGCAACTCACCCACACGCCCCTGCGTGACAGGCCCATCGACCTGCCAGATCTCCAGTGGCGTGGGAGCGTCGAAGATTTCCAGGTCCACCCGCAGCGAGCGGGGATCGGCGCTGCCCGCCGCGCCGGTGCCAAAGCCAAACACCGCCAGTGTGCCGGCGTCCTGCAAGACCGCATCCGGATCGACCCACCGGTAGGACACCTGCGGCGCGCGACGCAGCGCCGGCCTGACGTTTTCACAACCCTGAACCATGGGCATCCAACCGGAGACTCTGGGACGCTATGGTACACTGCCCGGCCTGCGGCTCTGGGGGAGAGACGCAAGAATTCGGGTACGGAAACGGCATGGCCGAGCAGAGCACCGCACAACACGAACTGGCTACGCTGATCGTGGACAGCCTCAATCTGGAAACCGTCACGGCCGACCAGATTGACCCCGATGCACCGCTTTTCGGCGGCGATCTGGGCCTGGACTCCATCGACGCCCTGGAAATTGCGCTGGCCGTGTCCAAGCGTTACGGCTTCCAGCTGCGCTCGGATAATCCCGAGAATCGCAAGATTTTCACCAGCCTGCGCACCCTCTCCGAGCACATTGAACGGCAGCGCGCCGTTTAAGAACTATCGGGCATGATGTATCGCGCACGCGGCAGACCCAGGTCCAGGCCGTTTCGTTGTCATGCAGGCTGAGCAACCCATGTCGTCATCAAACGCAGCACCACCGAAATCGACGTCGCGGCGCTGGATGCCGCTGATGTTCGGCTATCCGGTGCTGGCGATGGCTGGCGTGCTTACGCATCGGCAAGGCTTCTCGCTGGCAGCCTGCGCGTTGTTGCTCACCGTGTTGATGATCCCTGCGCTGACCACCCGCCGCGCCTTGCCGTGGATCGTGTGGCTGGGCACGCTGGCGGTGATGGCTTGGCTGTGGCTGCACGGCATGGTGGGGCTGCTGCTGGAATGCGTGCCGATTGGCATCAATGTCCTGCTGGCGTCCCTGTTTGGCCGCACGCTGCGTGCAGGCCAGACGCCGCTGATCGCGCGTTTCATCGAAGCACTGGAAGGTCCCGAGCGACTGGCTGTGCCGGGCATTGCGCCATATGCGCGCCACCTCACCTGGTTCTGGACCTTGCTCACGGCAGCGCAGGCCGTTGTGTTGGCCGTGTTGCTGCTGTGTGCGGAGCCGGGCGGCCTGCTTGGCTCGCTGGGCGTGACCTCGCCGTGGCCGGTGCCAGCGGGAATCGCGCAGTCCTATGTGCACGTGGGCGGTTATGTGTTGATTGCCAGCGCCTTCCTGCTGGAAAACGTATTCCGCCGCTGGCATCTGCGCCATGTGGACCATCCGCGCTTTCACGAGCTGGCCATGGGCATAGCGACGCGCTGGCCGGCGCTGGTGCGCGGCGATCATTCGGTCTCGCCATGAGTCACGCCGCCTTTCAGCGCGTGTTTCTGGTGGGCGCGGATCATGCCTGCCTGCCGGGTCATTTCCCCGGTGCGCCGCTGGTGCCTGGCGTCGTGCTGCTGGAGCAGGTCGCGCTGGCTTTGCGCGATTGGCGTGGCCAGCGACTGGCGCGCGTGCTGGAAGCGAAGTTTGTGGCGCCACTCCTGCCGGAACAGGAGGCGCGGATTGCGCTTACCGAAGCCCAGGGCCGCGTGCGTTTTGAGATTCATCGCGGCGACGATCTGCTCGCGCGCGGCTCCGTCGAGGGAACGGTATGAGCGAACACTGGCAGAGTCGACCTGAGGGCGGCGGACGCCTCGCCATCTGGCTGATCCGCACCATCGCGCTGTATGGCGGCCGACCGGTCGCCCGCTCGATCCTGTATCCGATCACGCTCTACTTCTATTGGCGCCGCGGCCCCGAGCGCGAAGCGTCGCGCCGTTTCCTCGAGCGCGTGCTGCACAAGCCGATCACGCCCTGGCATGTAATGAAGCACATCCACTGCTTCGCCTCGACCATGCTCGATCGTGTCTTCCTGCTCGCCCGCGGCGAAAAGGATTTCGACGTGACGGTGGAGGGCCTGGAGCAGCTCGAGGCCAGTTTTGCCGAAGGTCGCGGCGTGCTCCTGCTCGGCACCCACCAGGGCAGCTTCGAGGCTTTGCGTGCGCTCAGTGCGCGTCGTCCCGATACCCACCTGCGCGTGGTGCTGGACAAGCAGAAGACGCCGGCCCTGACCCAGCTGCTCGAAGCGCTCGCACCCGAGGTGGGCGCCAGTGTCATCGATGCCTCTGCCGGCGGTACCTCGATCACCCTGGCAATGTCCGAGGCCTGCCAGCAAGGCGCCATGGTCGCGCTGCTGGCCGATCGCGGACGCGAACACGAAGTGCTGCGACGCACGCCGTTGCTGGGCGAGCCCGCGCCATTTCCGGTCGGTCCCTGGCTGCTCGCGCACAGTCTGCGCGTGCCAGTGGTGCTGTGTTTCGGGCTGTATGAAGGCGGCAACCGCTATCGCCTCATTTTCGAGCCGTTCGCCGACCGCATCGAGATTCCGCGACAGGATCGCGCGCAGGCGCTGGACGCCGTGATCGCCCGCTTCGCCCGTCGCGTGGAACACTACATCCGGGTTGCCCCCTACAACTGGTTCAACTTCTATGACTTCTGGCAGCAAGACGTGGACACTGCTGTGCGCCCTGACGCTGTCGCTGTGCGCGAACACGAACGCGAACGCGTCGGCGCCTGAAGACGCCGCCACGGCACGCGCGCTGGTGGCCTCGCTCGGCCGCCCGGCGCCTGCCCGCACGGCGTTTGCCGAAGCGCGCTTCATGAAGATGCTGGACAAGCCGCTGGTGGTTTCCGGACAGCTGGCCTGGCTGGGTGGCGACAAGCTCGAGCGCACGGTTGAACATCCCACGCGCGAAGTGTCGACCATCGGCGACGGTGAAGTGACGCAGCAGCGCGAAGGCCGTTCGCCGCGCAGTTTCTCCTTGAAGCGCGCGCCGCAGTTGCAGCTGCTGCTCGACAGTTTCGTGGCCCTGCTGGGCGGCGATTCATCGCGCCTCGAACAGGCATTCACCGTGCAGCACAGCGCCGATGGCGCCGATCACTGGACGCTGACGTTGACGCCGCGCGACGCGAAACTCGCGCAAACAGTGAGCCGCATCGATATCGACGGCAGCGGCAACGAGCCGCACTGCATGCGCATGCAGGAAGCCGATGGCGACATCGCCATCGACCTGCTCGGCGACTACGCCGTCAAGATGCCGACCGCGCCTACGCGCGACGCACTCACCGCACTCTGCCGGGGCAGTTGAGCGTGCGTCGCAGCCGCGTGACCTTGCTGGTGCTCTGGCTGGCCACGCTGGCGGTGCTTGGCCTGTTCGTTACGCGACACCTCACGGTGAGCACCGATCTGCGCAGCTTCATGCCTGCGCCGACCACGCCCGATCAGCGCCTGCTGATGGAGCAGGTGGGCGAGGGGCCGGGTTCGCGTCTGCTCCTGCTCGCCATCAGCGGCAAGTCCGATGAGCAACTGGCTGCACTGAGCCAGCAACTGGCGGTGACGCTGCGCAAGGATCAGCGTTACACGCAGGTGCTCAACGGCAGCTTCGACATCGGCACACTCGACGATGCCCTGCTGCCCTATCGCTACCTGCTCTCGTCCACGCTGGATCATCAGCGCATGGATACCCCGTATCTGCGCGATGAGCTGGAACAGCGCCTGGACGATTTGTCGTCGCCCGCGGCCTCGCTGCTGAAGGGCTTGTTGCCGCGCGACCCCACGCTGGAAGTGCTCAAGCTGGCCGAGCGTTGGTCGCCGCCGAAGTCGCCCGAGCTCGTGCAGGGCGTGTGGTTTTCGCCGCAGCACGAGGCCTTGCTGCTGGTGCTGACGCGGTCGGCAGGCTTCGATCCGGATGCGCAGTCGCAGGCCATTGATGGCATCCATCGCGCCTTCGATGCCTTGCCCGATCACGCCGGCGGGTCGCTGGTGGTCAGCGGGCCGGGCTACTTCAGCGTCGTGGCGAGCGAGCAGACGCGCGGGCAGGCGGAGTGGATTGGGCGCATCTCCACCGTGGGTTTCATCGTGCTGCTGTTGCTGGCGTATCGCAGCATCGGTTCGTTGCTGTTGTCTGCGTTGCCGATCGCCAGTGCCGCGCTGGCGGGCATTGCCGCGCTGGTGCTGCTGTTTCCGCAAGTACACGGCATCACGCTCGCGTTTGGCTTCACCCTGCTTGGCGTGGCCCAGGAATATCCCATACGTGTGCTGAGCCATCGCCGCGCCGGCGAGAACGCCGTGCAAAGCGTGCGCGATCTGTGGCCGCTGTTGCTGACGGCGATCGCTTCGGCCTGCATTGCCTATGCGGCTTTCTTTGCCTCCGGTGTGAGCGGCCTGCAGCAATTGGCCGTGTTCACCGTAACAGGCCTGCTGGTGGCGGGCTTCAGTACGCGCTACCTGTTGCCGTATCTGTTGCCAGAGCGCGTGCGCGATGTCGCCGAGATGGGCTGGTTGATCCGTGCGCGCCGATTCGTCGACCGCTTGCCGCGCCCACGCTGGATTCCTCTGGTGGTGGCCGCGGCCACCGTGCTGATGCTGGTGTTCGCTCAGGGTCCGTTCTGGCAGAACGACTTGTCGGCACTGACGCCATTGCCGCGTGATCTGTTGCTGCGCGACGCGCGACTGCGCGAGGCGCTGGGCGCGCCGGATGTGCGCTATCTGCTGGTGTTGCAGGCGCCGGACGAACAAGGCGTGCTGGCGCTGTCGGAAAAACTGGAGCCCGCCGTCGACGCCATGGTCGCGCGCCACGCCGTCGATGCGGTGGAACTGCCTTCACACTATCTGCCCAGCGCGACCGTGCAGCGCGCGCGCCAACAAGCCTTGCCCGATCGCGAGACGCTGACCCGTGCGCTGGCGGAGGCCGAACAGGGCATGCCGTTCCAGGCCGGTCTGTTCGACCCCTTCGTCAACGATGTGGAGAAAGCGCGCAGCCTGCCCTTGCTGACGCCGCAACAGTTCGCTTCGTCGCCGTTGGGACAGCGCGTCTCCGCGATGCTGATGCAGCGCGACGGGCGCTGGCTCGGGCTGGGTACGCTGAGCGGTGTGCACGATGTGGATGCCTTGCAGGCGCTCGCGCGCGACAGCGGCGGCGATGTGCGATTGCTGGATCTCAAGGGCGCAGCCGAATCGCTGGTAGTGGATTACCGCGCGCGCATTCTCCACGCGCTGCTCGGCGCCACCGTGCTGCTGGTCATTGCCATCGTGGTGGCGCTGCGCAGCGTGCGGCGCGCCTGGCACGTCCTGGCGCCGATGACACTGGCCACGTTCCTTGTGCTCGCAGTGGAGCGCGTGTCGGGCGTGGAGATTTCGCTCTTCCACCTGGTCGCGCTGATCCTGGCCGCGGGTCTGGGCCTGCATTACGCGCTGTTTTTTGAACGCGATACGGGCGATGCGGCCGAACAGCGCCGCACGCTGCACGCGACGCTGGTATGCGTGTTGTCGGCCTTGCTGGTGTTCGGCATGCTGGCCTGGAGCACCATCCCCGTGCTGCGCGCGATCGGCCTCACCGTCGCCCTGGGCGTGGCATTTCACTTCTGCCTTTCGATCCTGATGGCACCGCATGCTCGCCAAGACTGACTGGGCCCACCTCATTCCCCACCAGGGCGCGATGTGTCTGCTCGACGCCGTGGTGGCCTGGAACGAGACGACCATCCACGCGATCAGCGAGACTCACGCGCTGGCGGACCATCCACTTCGCGGTAGCGCTGGCCTGCATGCCGTGCATCTGGCCGAATACGGCGCGCAGGCGATGGCGGTGCATGGCGCCTTGCTGGCGCGCGAACGCGGCGCGAACGCGGCGCGGCCTGGGCGTCTGGTCAGTCTGCGCGATGTGTCGCTGGCGATCGAATGGGTGGATCCTGCACAAGGCCGTTTGGACGTCCATGCCGAAAGCCTCTACGCTGACGATGCAGGCGCACAATATGCCTTTCGCGTCGAACAGGGCGGTCGCTTGCTGGTGAGCGGTCGCGCTGCCGTCATTCATCCTCTTCCCTGATGCCGAGGCGGCCATGACCCAGCTCCACTCTCCCCGTCGCGCGCTGGTGACCGGCGGCAGCGGCGATCTTGGCGCGGCGATTTCGCAAGCGCTCGCGGCAGGCGGCTATCACGTGATCGTGCACGCCAATACGGGCCTGGCTCGCGCCGATGACGTCGCCGCCGCGATCCGCGACGCCGGCGGTGCGGCGCAGTCAGTAGCCTTCGATGTGACCGACGCAGCGGCCACACGGCATGCGCTGGAGACCTTGCTGATCGACGGGCCGGTGCACGCGGTGGTGAACAACGCCGGGATTCATGAGGACAGTCCGCTGGCCGGCATGTCCGAAGATGCATGGCGACGCGTGATCGACGTATCGCTGCACGGCTTCTTCCACGTCACCCAGCCGCTGCTGCTGCCGATGGCGCGTGCGCGTTTCGGCCGTATCGTCTCGGTCAGTTCGGTGGCGGCGCAGATGGGCAATCGCGGCCAGGCGAATTACGCGGCCGCCAAGTCCGCGTTGCATGGCGCTACGCGCTCGCTGGCGCGCGAGATGGCGTCACGTGGCATCACTGCAAACGTGGTGGCGCCCGGCGTGATCGAAGGACGCATGATCGGCGAGCAATTCCCACCCGAGCGCATTCGCGAAATCGTCCCGGCGCAACGCGCCGGCAAACCCGAAGAGGTCGCGGCGCTGGTGGCGTTTCTTTGTTCCGACGCCGCCGGCTACATCAACGGCCAGGTGATCGGCGTCAACGGCGGCATGGCCTGAAACGGCGATGCCCGATCAGGTCACCGCGACGTCGAACACCACCGGACGCGAGGCGCGCGAGCGCCGATAACTGGCCAGCACATCGCCGTGGCGGAAAATCTGCCCCATCGTGTAGAAGGTGATGCGGCTGACATCGCGGAACGGGCTGAAGTGGCTGATGCGAAATTCGCCCTGGTAACGCGATGCGATCGGCACCGACACCACGCCCATGCCTTTCTCGCGTGAAGCGGCGATCAGGATGGCCGCTTCGAACACGAAATTTTCCGCCGGCAGATCAACCAGATCGAGCGCGCCGCGCGGGTACCAGCGCTGCCCACTTTGCGTATCGGCCACCGGTTGCGCGCAGGCCCACGAAATGCCCCAGTCGGCCACGCCATTGGCGCGGCGGCGACCCTTCGGCTGTTGTTCGCGTTGGAGCAGGCGCGCACCAATGACGATGTGATTGGGATAGCGCTGCGCCGCCGCCGCGATGCGCGGAATATCGTCGGCCAGGTGCTGGCCGTCGCCATCCATGGTGAGCACGGCATCGAAGCCCTGCCGCAGCGCTTCGCGGAAACCCGTGCGCAACGCTTCGCCCTTGCCGCTGCGTTGCGGATGGCGCAGCAAGGTCACCGGCAGCTCGCGCACGATCTCGGGCGTGCGATCGTCCGAACCGTCGTCGACCACGATCACCGGGACGCCCAGCGCGAGCACGGATTGGACCACTTCGCCGATCGCCGCCTCTTCATTGAGGCAGGGAATCAGCACGCACCAACGGGCAGCGGACGTATTCAAGCAAGTGTCTCCAGCACAACCCTCAACGCCAGGGTTTCGGCGGCGGCCAGGGTGCAGTCACCGTGGCCTGTAGCGAGATTCTGCATCAGCGGCCAGGCGGATGCGGCAATCGGATTGGTTTCGTACCACGCGCCCGTCGCCGGTGCGGGCCGCAGCGGATGGTCGGCGTGGGGTTCGAGCTCGATGGCCATGCTCGCCAGCGTGCCCGCCGTGACCGTGGGCGACAACACCAGCGCAAAGCCAAACGAGCTGCGCGTGCCGCTCATCTCGCCGACCGGACCGGTGCCGGCGATGTCGCTGCACACCAGCAGCACGGCGCGCTGTTCCGTCAGGCTGAGCGTGGCCGCTTCCAGCAGGCCGGCGCCGACGCTGGCGCGACCCGCGGAAATCGCGCTGGATGACGCCTGGCAGCCGGTCGCAATCGTCCAATAGCCGGCCGGCGCGTTGTGCACGGAATTATGGAAGCGCGTGGGCGACAGCTCGGCCGGCGCACTGGCCAGGGTGGCGCACATATAGTCGGAAATCAGCTGGTCGCCATAGGCGGAGCCGAACACACAAGGCAGTTCGCTCGCCGCGCGGCCGCTCATGGCTACCGCCTGGCCCGCCACTTCGACGGCCAGCAGCACGCTCTCGGGTGCACGGCGTCGCTCGTTGGCGGGCAGGGTCGCTGCCGGTGGGCGTGCAGCCGGTGCGGCTATCGGCAAGCCCTGCAGCTGCGCCTTCAGCGCCGCGAAATCGCCCAACGCCGGCGACCACAGGCCAATGCCTTCCACGTGGACCTGCAGCGCACTCATGCCCGCGCCCTCCCGAAGGCAAGGCAGGCATTATTGCCTCCAAATCCAAACGAGTTGCTCAAGGCCACGTTGACGCTGCGCTGCTCGCTCTGCAGCGCCAGTTGCGGGCCGCAGGCTTCATCCGGATCGGTGCATCCAAGGTTGCCGGGAACCATGTTGTGGCGGATCGCCAGCAGCGCGAACACCGCTTCGAGAATGCCTGCGGCGCCCAGCGTGTGACCGGTGAAACCTTTCGTGGAGCTGGCGCGCGTGCTCGATGGAAAGGCGCGTGCGATCAGGGCGGCTTCCACTTCGTCGTTCTTCAGACTCGCCGTGCCGTGCAGGTTGATGTAGTCCACTTGCTCAGCACGCAAGCCGGCGCGCGCAAGCGCGTCGCGCAGTGCGAGCTCGGCGCCGACGCCTTCCGGGTGCGGCGTCGACATATGGTGCGCATCGCTCGATTCACCGTAACCGAGCAGGCGCGGTGCGTGTGGCGCGTTGCCCACGCGTTCCAGCAAGGCGAAGCCCGCCGCCTCGCCGATGGAGATGCCACGACGCGCCTGGTCGAATGGACGACACGGTTCGGGCGACACCAGCTCCAACGCGTTGAAGCCAAACAGCACGCTGTCGCACAACGTATCCACGCCGCCCACGATGGCCGCGTCCACCAGCCCAAGGCGAATCAGCCGCTCGGCCGTGGCGAACACTTTCGCGCTGGACGAGCACGCGGTGGAAACGGTCAGGCACGGGCCTTCCAGCCCGAGCGCTTCGGCCACGAAACCGGCCAGCGAATGGGGCGCGTGGATCAGCGGGCGGCGCAATTCCGCCGGCATCCGGCCGTCGGCATCGAGGTGGCGATAGCCCTCCTCAGTGGCGCCGATGCTCGCCGTGGAGGTGCCCAGCACCAGCGCGACGCGCGCGGCGCCGTAGCGCTGGCGTGCATCCAGCGCCTGTTCGAGAAAGCGGTCCTGCTGCAGCCCCAGCCAGGCCAGGCGGTTGTTGCGGCATTCCCACGACGCGTGCGCCGCGGGCAGCTCAGCCTCTTCGACGCCATCGACACGGCCGATCCAGCACGCCAGGGGAGCGCTGCTGAAGTCGTTTTCACGGAGGCCACCATGGCTGGAAGACAGGGCGGCGAGATGGCTTTCGAGACCTTGGCCGAGCGCTGAAGTGACCGTATAGGCACTTACGGCAAGGGGTTGGATCGGTACTGACATCGCGCGAGCCTAACGAGCGACTGAAACATTTCCTAGTCTGGACAGCCGCCACGCTGGATCGCGTTCATGTTTGTCAGCGCCTTTTTGACCGCCAGTTACGCCTGGCGTGACGGCTGAGCACGACGCCCGGCCGGTCCCCGTGGGACACTGCGCCGTCCACCCTCCGTGCCCTGCCCCGTGCCGCCGATCACCGCCCCCTTGAAGCGTGGCCCCTGGCGCTATCTCAGCGACCGGGACGTACTGCACGCCTTCGTGGTGATGGTGGCCGCGGTGACCCTGAGTCTTGGGCTGGTGTGGGTCGGCTATCTCGTTCATGTATGGCGGGTGGCGGCGCGCAGCCCGGTCGCCCCGGGACAGCCGATGACCGTACTGGTGTTCGGTCGGCGGCTGGTAAGCGACGCGCCCGAAAAGGACTATCAGGCCCGCCTGCTGCGCGCGCTGGCGCTGATGCGTGCGCACCACACCGAACACGTCCTGTTGCTGGGCGGACGCAGCGGCGGGGCCATCAGCGAGGCGGCCGCCGGACGCAGCTGGCTGGAGCAGCACGAGCTGCCGCCGGGCGTGGTGATGCAGCTGGAACAGGCCTCGGTCGATTCGCTGGAAAACCTGCGCCATGCACGCAGCCTGCTGCAGGAAGACGGTCCCGTGGCTCGCGTGCTGCCGCCGGTCGCGCTGGTGACCAGTCGCTACCATCTCGCGCGCTGCCAGCTGCTGGCGCAACGGCTGGGTTTTCGCAGTGTGCCGGTCGCCGCCGAAGCGCGGCTGGTGCTCAACCGCCGTTACGTCGTGCGACTGCTGGCCGAGTCGGGTTATCTGATGTGGATCGATATTGGCATGCGCTGGGCGCGTCTGATCGGCCATCGCCGCATCAGCGCACGACTGAGTTGATGCGATGCGCGACGCGCCGCCGCAGCGGCCCGCGCGCCACGCTTGCTAAGCTGGCGGCCTTTGCACGCCGACGGACCGCCCCATGAGCCAGCAAGCCGACCAAGCCGAACTGTTCCTGCGCGAGTTGCAAGACCGCATTTGCGCGGCGATCGAGCAGATCGACGGCAAGGCGCGTTTCGAAGAAGATGCCTGGACGCGTCCCGCCGGTGGCGGTGGTCGCACGCGCGTATTACGCGATGGCGCCATCTTCGAACAGGCGGGCGTGAACTTCTCGCGCGTCTACGGTAACCAGCTGCCGCCGAGCGCTACCGCACATCGTCCCGATCTTGCCGGGGGCGGTTTTGTCGCCACCGGCGTATCGCTGGTGCTGCATCCGCGCAACCCGCACGTGCCGACCACGCATGCCAATGTGCGTTACTTCGAAGCGAGCAAAGAGGGCGTGGATCCGGTGTGGTGGTTCGGCGGCGGTTTCGACCTCACGCCGTTCTATCCGCGCGATGAAGACGTCGCGCACTGGCATACCGTGGCGCGCGACCTGTGCTCGCCCTATGGCGACGATGTGTATGCGCGCTACAAGAAGTGGTGCGACGAGTATTTCTATATCAAGCATCGCGCTGAGACGCGCGGCGTCGGCGGCCTGTTCTACGACGATCTCAACGAAGGCGGCTTCGAGCGCTGCTTCGCCTTTACGCGCGACGTGGGGCAGGGTTTCCTCGATGCCTATCTGCCCATCGTCGAGCGCCGCAAGGACGAGGCTTATGGCGAACGCGAGCGCGAATTCCAGCTGTATCGCCGCGGCCGCTATGTGGAATTCAACCTGGTCTACGACCGCGGCACGCTGTTCGGCCTGCAGTCGGGCGGGCGCACGGAATCGATCCTGATGAGCCTGCCGCCGCGCGTGCGCTTCGAATACAACTTCCAGCCCGACGCGGAATCTCCGGAAGCGCGGCTGGCGGATTACCTCAAGCCGCGCGACTGGGTGTGAGGCATGAGCGCGTCATCGATCCGTCGATGACGCGCTCTGAGTTTTCGATCACTCCGTCGGCATGGCGCCGCTGAACTTCACCGGCGTGGCGCCCTTCACGGGGCCGATCTGCGCGCTGTCGCTCACCTGCAGCACCACCTCGCGGCGGAACTCCAGCGTGCCCTGCACCACCGCATGCGGACCGATCACCACGTGCGGCAGACGGTTGTTGCTGCTCCAGCTCCAGCCGCCCGGCTTGTCCACCAGGATGCCGCCTTCGACGCGCGAATTGGCGCCCACGGTCACATCGCCGTTGGTGGTCTGCAGACCGCCGCCCACGTGGGCGGCGTCGAGGTTGATGCTGCCGTTGACGTTGCCGACCTTGCCGGCGACATCGGCGCCCTGTTGCAGGTGAATACCGCCGTTGGTGGTGCTCACGGTGCCGCTGACGCGGGCGGCCGAGCCCAGGTTCACGCCGCCGTTGACGGTGTCGACGGCCGTGGCCTGCGCATGATCGCCCAGGTTGACCGAGCCATTGACCGTGCTCGCCTTCTGCACCACGGCGTTGTCGCCAACGCGCACCGCGCCGTTGACCGTGCTGACGTTGCCGGCGTGCTGGCCCGCATCCACCTGCGCGGTGCCGTTGACCTTGTCGATATCGTTGTCGCTGGCCTGGGCTACGACAGGCAGGGCCAGGGCGAGGGCGAGTGCTAGCAGATGACGACGCATGATGAGCTCCATGAATAGACTGACCACCCTAGGATGCACCCGGCGCGGGCAGGGTTTAGCATGACCTTCGACAGGGGCCGCGCGATTTGACGGGGCCGGGGCGGGGCCTCACCATCGCGAGTTTCCCGCCACGAATTCCCGCCATGTACAAGCTCGTACTCATTCGTCACGGCCAGTCCCAGTGGAACCTGGACAACCGCTTCAGCGGCTGGGCCGATGTGGACCTCACCGAACAGGGCATGGCCGAAGCGGCTGAAGCCGGCCGCCTGCTCAAGGCCGGCGGCTACCGCTTCGACGTCGCGCACACCTCGGTGCTCAAGCGCGCCGTGCGCACGCTGTGGGGCGTGCTCGATGCGATGGAGCAGATGTACCTGCCGGTAGTCACCGACTGGCGCCTCAACGAGCGTCACTATGGCGGCCTCACCGGCCTCAACAAGGCCGAGACCGCCGCCAGGTACGGCGAGGACCAGGTCAAGGTGTGGCGCCGCAGCTACGACATCCCGCCGCCGCCGCTGGACCGCGCCAGCAACGAGTCGGTGAACGACCCGCGCTACGCCAATCTCGATCCGTCGATGATTCCGGATACCGAGTGCCTGAAAGACACCGTCGACCGCGTGGTGCCGTACTGGCACGACGTGCTGGCCCCGGCGATCGCCTCGGGCCAGAACGTGGTGGTCGCGGCGCACGGCAACTCGCTGCGCGCGCTGGTGAAGTACCTGGACAACATCTCCGAAGAGGAGATCGTCGAGCTCAACATCCCCAACGGCGTGCCGCTGGTGTACGAGTTCGACAAGGACCTCAAGCCGATCCGTCACTACTACCTGGGCGATGCCGATGCCATCGCGGCGAAGATGGCCGCCGTGGCGAATCAGGGCAAGGCCAAGTAAGGCCAGTCGCGGGTGACAAGCGTCACCCGCGATGGTTGTGCCCCGTCAGTCGTGCGGGTGTGCCCGGCCCTATAAGCTGCGCGCATCCCATGACCAGGCGATCGCGATGACCCCGAACATGATCTATGCGCTGATGATCCCGCTGATGGCGTTCGCGATCTGGCGCCGTGTGCGCGGGACCTTCGGGCGCCAGCCGATCCGCCGCAAGCGGATGATGGCCCGCATCGCCGTCTTCACGGCGATCGGTGCCCTGATCGGCCTGGGCGGCCTGCACAATCCCCGCCTGCTGGAAGGGCTGCTGGGCGGTGCCTTGGCCGGGGCGGCGCTGGGGGTGGTGGGCATCAAGCTGACCCGCTTCGAGCGCGACGCCGCCGGCAACGACCTCTATATCCCCAACCCCTGGATTGGTGGTCTGCTGACGATGTTGCTGATCGGGCGCCTGGCATGGCGCTTCGTGGTGGTGATGCCGCAACTGCAGGACCCGGCCATGGCTCACAGCGGGCCTGCCATCGGCAATAGCCCACTGACCCTGGCGATCTTCGGCCTGACGATCGGCTATTACATCTGCTACTTCGCCGGCCTGCTGGTGCATCACCGCCGCTTCGAGCGGGCGCAACTGGCCACTTGAAGGGGCTTAGAGCGCGTCGCCGTCCATCTCGCCGGTGCGGATGCGGATGACCTGCTCGAGCGAGCTGACGAAGATCTTGCCGTCGCCGATCTTGCCGGTCTTGGCCGAGGCCTGGATGGCTTCGACCACGCGGTCGACCTGCTCGTCGCTCACCGCCACTTCCAGTTTGATCTTCGGCAGGAAATCCACCACGTACTCGGCGCCGCGGTAGAGCTCGGTATGGCCCTTCTGGCGGCCGAAACCCTTGACCTCGGTCACCGTGATGCCCTGCACGCCCACTTCGGCCAGGGCCTCGCGCACATCGTCCAGCTTGAACGGCTTGATGACCGCAACCACCAGCTTCATGGGTTTTCCTCTTGATCGTCAGGTGGCCCGTCGTCCGGGCCGCAGTTCCACATTTTGCCTGTGCAGGGATATCGCTGTCGCGCCCGGGCTCTCTGTAGGAAAATGCCTACAAGTAGAAGTGGAGCACCCTGATAGTGGCATTTACAGACATGAACCTAAACTCCACCCTGACGAGCTCGAGGTGCTATCCATGATGGATAGGCAGGATATCGATCAACTTGCCCAGCGTCTTGTTTCGTTGGTTCCATCTGGACTGGCTCAGGCGCATCAGGATTTGCGCACCAACTTCGGCGATGTTCTGGCGCAGGGATTGCGCCGCCTTGATCTAGTCACCCGCGAGGAGTTTGACGTCCAGAGCCAGTTGTTGGCGCGCACCCGCGCCAAGGTCGAGGCCCTGGAAAAGCGAATCGCAGATCTCGAGGCTGGTGCTGGCACCTGACTGACGGGGTGCGGCGCGGGCCCAAGTCCCGGGAGCCGTCCCCGATCCGTCACCCTCACCCCGAGAACGATCGGGGGCGGCTATTTTCTCTGCAGGCCGTTGTGGGAGTCGCTCCGTGTTTCAGCCTGGCAGCCGCTCCCGCGTCGTAGCAGGCGTGCGGGCGACATGAGTCTTGCCGTCACCCTCAGCCGAGCCCAGGAAGGCGTGGCGGCTCCCCAGGTCATGGTGGAAGTCCATCTGTCCGGCGGTTTGCCCAGCACCAATATCGTGGGTCTTCCCGAAGCCGCCGTGCGCGAAGCGCGCGACCGTGTCCGCGTAGCCATCCAGAACACGGCGTTCGAATACCCCAACCGCCGGGTCACCGTGAACCTGGCGCCGGCCGAACTGCCCAAGGATGGCGGTCGCTTTGATCTGGCCATCGCGCTGGGCATCCTTGCCGCCGGCGGCCAGGTGCCCCGCGACAAGCTGGACGACTGCGAATTCCTCGGCGAACTGGCCTTGTCCGGCGCTTTGCGCGCCGTGTCGGGCGTACTCCCCGCCTTGTTGCGCGCACGCGCGCGCGGCCGCCGCGTGGTGGTGCCGCGGGGCAATGCGGCCGAGGCCGCCCTGGTGTCCGATGCCGAGGTGCTGGTGGCCGACACGCTGGCCGATGTCTGCAGCTGGCTGCGTGGCGCACAGGAATTGTCGCCGCCGGGCGCGGCGGCCGGCATCTTCGACGAAGTGATCGGTCCCGACTTGGCCGACGTGCGCGGCCAGCTGCAGGCACGACGGGCGCTGGAAATCGCCGCGGCCGGCGGCCATCACCTGTTGCTGCTGGGGCCGCCTGGTACGGGCAAGACCATGCTGGCTGAGCGGCTGCCCGGCATCCTGCCGCCGCTGAGCGAGTCGGAAGCGCTGGAAACCTGCGCGGTGCGCTCTGTCGCCGGACAAACAGTCGATCCGAAATTCTGGCGTCGCCGTCCCTTTCGGGCGCCCCACCACACCAGTTCGGCCGTAGCCCTGGTGGGCGGTGGTGCGCTGCCGCGGCCGGGCGAGATCTCGCTGGCGCATAACGGCGTGCTTTTCCTGGACGAATTGCCCGAGTTCGGCCGGCATGTGCTGGACGTGCTGCGCGAACCCATGGAATCGGGGCATATCGTGATCTCGCGGGCGGCGCGGCAGTCCACTTTTCCCGCCCAGTTTCAACTGGTGGCGGCAATGAATCCCTGTCCCTGCGGTTATGCGGGGGATCCCCGGCAGCGTTGCCAGTGCACGCCCGATCAGGTGCAGCGCTATCGCGGTCGCATATCCGGGCCGTTGATGGACCGCATCGACTTGGGCATCGAGGTGCCGCGCGTGCCTCTGGGTGAACTGGGGACGCCGCCAGGTCCGCAAGACGAAGACTCGGCGACGGTCAGGGCGCGCGTGATCAAGGCGCGCCACCACGGCTTGATGCGGGCAGGACGCGCCAACGCCGAGATCAGCTCGCGTGAACTGGAGCGCGACTGCGCCCTGGGACCGGCCGAACGTCGCTGGTACGACAGCGCGCTGGAGCGGCTGGGGCTGTCGGCCCGCGCCTATCACCGTACCCTGCGGGTGGCCCGCACGATTGCCGACCTGGACGGCGGCGCAGCCTTGCTCGACCGCAACCATCTCGCGGAAGCCTTGATGTATCGCCGTTTCTAAGGACGGCCAGCCATGTCTTATGGCCCTTGCGGGTAATTTTTGAACTGACGGGTATTGACTTGGTCGGACGCAGGCGTATTATCTGTACTCGCTGGTTCTGCATTGAGCCATGCCTGCCACCCCGGTATCGGTACTCCCTCCCCCTCCCCCGTCCGATACCGGGGCTTGGCCCTCCCTCTCCCCCCTTGTAGATGCTTCCCCGTCGACCGACGGCTTGCCGTCGTGGACGTCGGCGCGCGGCGCGTGCTCCGATAGCCGCACTGCGACCGCACGAAGGACCGCGCATGACGCTCGATCTCGGACTCCTGCTGGTAGGCATTCTGGGCATCGGCTTTCTTGCCCAATGGCTGGCGTGGCGCGTCAGGCTGCCGGCGATCCTGTTCCTGCTGCTGGCGGGCATCGTGATGGGGCCCGTGGTCGGCGTGCTGGCGCCGGACCGGCTGTTGGGACCGCTGCTTTTCCCGATCGTATCGCTGGCCGTGTCGGTGATCCTGTTCGAAGGAAGCCTGACGCTGCGCTTCAGCGAGTTGCGCGAGATCGGTCGCGCGGTGCGTGGCCTGGTCACCTATGGCGCGGTGATCGCCGTGTTCCTGCTCGCCGTGGCGGCGCACTATTTTGCCGGTCTCAGTTGGGAAGTCGCCCTGCTGTTCGGCGCGCTGACCTGCGTGACCGGCCCCACCGTGATTGCGCCAATGCTGCGCACGGTGCGGCCCAATGCACGCATTGCCAACACGCTGCGCTGGGAAGGCATCGTGATCGATCCGCTCGGCGCGCTGTTTGCCGTGCTGGTCTACGAGGCCATCGTCTCGCGCCAGCAAGGCCACACGGTGGGCGTGTTTCTGGCGGTGATCGCCAGTGGCGTCGTGATCGGTCTGCTGGCGGCGTGGATACTCGCGTTCCTGCTGCGCCGGCAGATGATTCCCGAATACCTGCAGAACTACGGCACCCTGGTCGCCGTGCTGCTGGCGTTCTCGTTGTCGAACGCGATCACGCATGAGTCGGGCTTGCTGACGGTCACCATCATGGGCATCGCGCTGGGCAATATGCGCGGCGTGCACATCGACGACATCCTCGATTTCAAGGAAAACCTCACCACCCTGCTGGTCTCCACGCTCTTCATCCTGCTGGCGGCGCGCCTGAGCTGGCCGTTGCCCGACGGCATGCTGGGGGCCGGCATCGCCATCTTCATCGTCGCGCAGCTGATCGTGCGGCCGGTGACCGCGACGATCGCCAGCATCGGCAGCGGCTTGAACTGGCGCGAGCGCGCCTTGATCGCGTGGATCGCACCGCGCGGCATCGTGGCGGCGGCGGTATCCGCGCTGTTTGCGCTGAAGCTCGAAGCGCTGGGCATGGCTGGCGCGAAGGAGTTAGTGCCGCTGGTCTTCATCCTGATCATAGGCACCGTGGTGCTGCAGAGCGCGACGGCGCGTCCGCTGGCGCGCTGGTTGAAGGTGGCCGAGCCCGATCCCACCGGCGTGCTGATCTATGGCGCGGATCAGGCGGCGCGCGTGGTGGCGCGTGCCCTGGCCGATGCGGGCTTCCACGTGATCGTGGCGGACGAACAATGGGAAGGCATCAAACTGGCGCGCATGGATGGTCTGCCGACCTTCTTCGGCTATCCCGCGTCGTCACATGCGGAACGCCATCTCGATCTCACCGGTGTCGGTCGCTTGCTGGCCATGTCGACCAATCGCGAGCGCAACGCGCTGGCGTGCGTGTACTACCGGCAGGAGTTCGGCCGCGGCAAGGTGTATCGCCTGAGCAACGACGATGGTGTTGATACCGCCAGTCGTGTGCAGCTGGGTGGCGATCTTGCCGCCCCAACGCTGTTCGATGCCGACATGACGCACGAGCGCTTCCTGGAGCGTCTCGCCGAAGGCTGGCGCATCAAGTCTACGCGTCTCACGGCGACCTTCGACTGGCCGAACTTCATCGAGCAATACGGTTCGCCGACGGTGTTGTTGTTCGGAATCGAGGAACATGGCGCCCTGCGTGTCGCATCGGTGAAGCGAGAGCTGGAGCCGCGCCCGGGATGGATGGTGATTGCGCTGGTGCCCCCGCAGAGCCCGAGCTGATCGAAGCGATGTGCGACACCTTCCCTGCGTGCATGCGTGGGGGCGCTGGACAGGGCCGCGCTCCCCACGCACGCGCCGACGTCCCTGTCGGCTTACGCGAGGCAGGCAGCGTCAGGCGGCGCTGGCCTGGCGCGAGGCGTGGAACTGGGCCTCTTCCGTGGACCCCTTGAGCGCAGTGGTGGACGACTGTCCCTGTTGGATCGCCTGGGTCACCGCATCGAAGTAACCCGTGCCGACTTCACGCTGGTGCTTGACCGCGGTGAAGCCACGGTCGGCGGCGGCAAATTCCCTCTCCTGCAATTCCACGAACGCACTCATCTGACGACGGGCATAACCATAGGCCAGATCGAACATGCCGTAGTTAAGGCTATGGAAACCGGCAAGCGTGATGAACTGGAACTTGTAGCCCATCGCGCCCAGTTCCTTCTGGAAGGTGGCGATGGTGGCGTCGTCGAGATTCTTCTTCCAGTTGAAGCTGGGCGAGCAGTTGTAGGCGAGCAGTTTGCCCGGATACTTCGCGTGGATCGCCTCGGCGAACTTGCGCGCTTCCTCCAGGTTCGGCTTGCTGGTCTCGCACCACACAAGATCTGCGTACGGCGCATAGGCGAGACCGCGGCTGATGGCTTGATCGAGGCCCGGGCGCACGCGGAAAAAGCCTTCAACCGTGCGTTCGCCGGTGACGAACGGCTTGTCGTTGTCGTCGATATCGGAGGTGAGAAGGTCGGCGGCATCGGCATCGGTGCGGGCCACGATCAGGGTGGGCACGCCGAGCACGTCGGCGGCGAGGCGCGCGGCGTTGAGCTTGTCGACGGCTTCGCGTGTCGGCACCAGCACCTTGCCGCCCATGTGGCCGCACTTCTTCACCGAGGCGAGCTGGTCTTCGAAATGCACGCCGGCGGCGCCTGCCTCAATCATCGCCTTCATCAGTTCGAACGCGTTGAGCACGCCGCCGAAACCGGCTTCCGCATCGGCCACGATCGGCACCATCCAGTCGATCTCGTCCTGCCCTTCCGCGTGATGCAGCTGATCCGCGCGCAGCAGTGTGTTGTTGATGCGCTTGACCACCGACGGCACGGAATTGGCGGGATACAGTGACTGGTCGGGATACATCTCGCCCGCCAGATTGGCATCCGCCGCCACCTGCCAGCCGCTGAGGTAGATCGCTTGCAGGCCAGCCTTCACCTGCTGCATGGCCTGGTTGCCGGTGAGCGCGCCCAGTGCGTTGACGAAATCGTCCCTTTGAAGCGATTTCCACAAGCGCTCAGCGCCGCGACGGGCGAGCGAGTGCTCCACGCCCACCGTGCCGCGCAGGCGTGCCACCGCAGCGGCGTCGTAGTTGCGCTGGATGCCGTTCCAGCGCGCGTTGTTCTTCCATTCGAGGGCAATCTGGTCGGCGGTGGGCAGCGTGGTTTTCATGAGAGTGACTCCGTTGCGTGTGCATGGATGCGGATGTGTGGGAGCGCACCCTGTGCGCGACTGCGGCCTTGCGGCATGACGCTCCGTTGGCTCGTCGCGCACAGGGTGCGCTCCCACCGTTGCTCTGCTGCCGATCAGCCGATCTGGGCGTACGCGGCCAGGGTGAGAAAATCGCTGAGTTCTTCCGCGTGCGTGAGCTGTTTGAGCAATGCCGCCGCCTCTTCCGCGCGATGTGCGACGGGGCTGTTGCTCTCCACCAGTCGGTGCGTGTGCATCACCAGCGCGTGATCGAAGAAGGCGAAATCGATCGGCGCGTGGTCGGTGAATTCCAGCGGACCGCGATGCAGCCATTGCCAGATCTGCGAGCGCGCAATCTCTGCGGTCGCCGCGTCTTCCATCAGGTGATGGATCGGCACGCAGCCCTGCCCGTCCAGCCACGAGGCGGTGTAGCGCAGCGCCACCTCCACGTTGTTGTCGAAGCCGGCGCGCGTGATGGTGCCGCTGCATGGCGCGATCAGCTGGTCGCGGCACACCTTCACGTCGTTGCGCGTCACATTGAGCTGGTTGGGCGAAGGCATGTACTTGTCGAACACTTCCTGCGCGACCGGCACCAGTGCGGGATGCGCCACCCAGGTACCGTCATGGCCCGCTTGCACTTCGCGTAGCTTGTCGGCGCGCACCTTGGCTAGCGCAGCCTCGTTGGCCTCGTTATCGCCCTTGATCGGAATTTGCGCAGCCATGCCGCCCATGGCAAACGCGCCGCGGCGATGGCAAGTCTGGATCAGCAGTTCCGAATAGGACTTCAGGAACGGCACCGTCATCAGCACTTGGCTGCGGTCGGGCAGCAGGCGGTCGCGATGGCCGCGGAAGGTCTTCAGGTACGAAAAAATATAGTCCCAGCGACCGCAGTTGAGACCGACGACGCGCCCGCGCAGCGCATGCAGGATCTCGTGCATCTGGAACACGGCCGGCAGCGTTTCGATCAGCACCGTCGCCTTCATGCAATCGGGCGGCAGCTCGAGCGCGGCCTCGGCGGCGGCCATCACGTCGTCCCACAACGCCGCTTCTTCCATCGCCTGCAACTTGGGCAGATAGAAATACGGGCCCCGATCGCGCGCCTGCAGCGTGCGCGCGTTGTGGAAGGCGTACAGACCAAAATCCACCAGCGCGCCGGACATCGGTTCACCGTCGACGGTGATGTGACGCTCAGGCAGATGCCAGCCGCGCGGGCGCACCACCAGCACCGCAGGGTTGCCGTTAACGCGGTAGTGCTTGCCCTCGGGCGACGTGAATTCGATCGCGCCATTCACCGCGTCACGCAGATTGATCTGGCCGTCGATCTGGTTGGCCAAGGTGGGCGCCGAGGAATCCTCGAAGTCCGCCATGAACACCTTCGCGCCGGAATTGAGCGCATTGATGATCATCTTGCGTTCGACCGGGCCGGTGATCTCCACCCGGCGGTCGCGCAGCGCCGCCGGAATCGGCGCCACCGTCCAGTTGCCTTCGCGGATGGCGACGGTGTCGGCGCGAAAGTCCGGCAGCTCGCCGGCGTCGTAGCGGGCCTGACGGCTCTCGCGGGCGGCCAGCAGGCTCAGGCGGCGATCGTCGAACTGCCGGTGCAGTTCAGCCAGAAAGGCCAGGGCCTCGGGGGTGAGGATCGCGGAGTGCTCCGGGCGGATACCACCCAGCACCTGCGCCGCGGAAAGGGCGAGTCGTTCCTTGGGGACGGCCATGGGAATCTCCGTGATGACGTTGGGATGACACTAGGTCGCGGAGACTGGCTTTGACAAAGCAAATGTTTCAATCTTTGGTATTGTCTTTCTTAATGTCTATCGCAACACCATGAATTTAAAAGGCCGCTGATGGACAAGAAGCCGCTGAACAAGGCAAAAAAGCGCACTGTGGCGCCCCATCGGCGACGTACGGATACGTATGGAGAGGGCGGTGAAGGGAGCCGGTTCTACTACAAGGGCAACCGCCAGAAGCAGCTGAGGGCGTTCGTCTACACGGTGAAGCTGGGCACGCTGACTCGGGCGGCCGAAGCGCTGTTTCTGTCTCAGCCGACGGTGAGCCTCCAGCTTCAGGCCTTGGAGCGCGAGCTAGGTGTCCGCCTGCTGGAGCGCCGGCGCCGACGCATCAACCTCACCGATTCGGGCGAGGTGCTGTACGAGCTCGCGCGCCCGCTGGTGGAAGGCTGGGAAAACCTCGACCGCGACTTCCAGGCCAAGGTGAAGGGCTTGCAGGGCGGACGGCTCACCATCGCCGCCGGCAGTTCCACCATCCAGTACCTGCTGCCGGATCTGGTGCGCCGCTACCGCGAAAGCTACCCCGAAGTGCAGCTGCAACTGGCCAACGTGACCGGCAAGGACGGCTTGGCGCTACTGCGCGCCGACGAAGCCGACTTCGCCGTGGGCTCGATGCTCGACGTGCCCAACGACATCGCCTGGGCACCGGTGCATCACTACGATCCGATGCTGATCATGCCGCCCGATCATCCGCTGGCAGCCAAGACCACGGTGACGCTGCAGGATCTCTCGCCGTACGGCCTGATTCTGCCGCCGCAACGATTGTCGACGTACCGCCTGGTCGATCTGGTCTTCCAGCAGAGGCAGGTGCCTTACCGCGTGGCCATCGAAGTGGGCGGCTGGGACGTGATCAAGGAATACGTCGCCATGGGCCTGGGCATTTCCATCGTCACCGGCATCTGCATCACCGAAGCGGACCGCTCGCGTTTGGCCGTCCGTAACATGAAGCAGTATTTCCCGCAGCGCAGCTACGGTGTGGTGATGCGCAAAGGCAAGTTCCTCAGCGCGGAGGCGAGGGCGTTTATTGATCTGGTGAAGCCGGGACTGCTGACGCATCGCGATTACGATGAGTCTGGGCATTCGGAGCGTTAGGGACGCACGGCTTTTTGTGGGGCGCACCCTGTGCGCGACGGCCTCAGGTTCCATCACCGCCAGTCGCGCACAGGGTGCGCTCCCACAATGAGGCCTACGTGCGCTCAATCGTTCGCGTTGCGGTGCTTGCCCCGATACGGCGTAAACAACGCACGGATCTTCGCCATATCCGCATCCGGATCATCCGTAGCGCGCACCACCGGTCCAAACCGGAAAGTCTTGCTCGGATAATCCAGGAACAGCGTCTGGATCGGCACGTTCGCATCATGTGCAATGCGCAGAAAACCCGACTTCCACTGCTTGACCTTCTTGCGCGTGCCTTCGGGCGTGATGCCCAGCCACATGCGGTCCTTTTCCCGGAACCGCTGCACCATCTGATCCACCACGTTGAGCGCGGCGCTGCGGTTGATCGCGATCATGCCGATCGGACGCAGGATGATGCCCAGCGGACCGTCCAGCACCTCGCGCTTGATCATGATGTTGATGTCCACGCCCAGCCCGATCTTCATCAGCAGGCCGTAGTAGCCATCCCAATAGGACGAATGCGGCGCACCGATGATGATCAGCTTGGGCTCGTTGGGCAGCTCACCGAGCAGCTTCCAGCCGGACAGGCGCAGCAGGCAGCGTGCGAGCCACGGCCAGAATTTGCTGTTGAGCTTGGGCGCCTCGGGCGGGGCAGGGGGCAGCATCGGGGTGCTCATTCACGACTCCAGTCACGCGACCGCGTTTGCTTGATCTTGCCGCGTTGCTGTTTGCCGGCGAGCCGGCGCTCTTTCGAGCCGCGGGTGGGTTTGGTGGCGATGCGCGCCTTGGGTACGACCAGGGCGGCACGGATGATCTCGACCAGGCGATCGCGCGCGTCTTCGCGATTGCGGCCCTGGTCGCGGAAACGGCGTGCCTGGATCACCAGCACGCCTTCGTCGGTGAGGCGGCGATCGCGGCGCGCGAGCAGGCGTGCGCGCAGCGGTTCGGGCAGCGATGGCGAATGCGCCACGTCGAAACGCAGCTCGACGGCGCTTTCCGTGCGGTTGACGTGTTGCCCGCCGGGACCGTCTGCGCGGAGGAAACGCTCAGTCAGCTCGGTCTCGGGCAGGACGATGGATCGGCTGATGGTGAGCATGGCGCAAAGTTTAGCGGGCGAGCGTGACATGCCGCCACGACGCGGCGCATCACAGATCCGGCAAGGACCAGCCGAAGCGCTCGAGCAACCCTTGGTAGGCGGTATCCAGCGGCGCTTCCAGACGCATCGGCTCGCCGCTGATCGGGTGCGCGAAACTCAGCCGCCAGGCGTGCAGCAGCATGCGGTGGCAGCTGAAATACTGCTTGTACAGGCGGTTGTGATCGCTGCGACCGTGCTGGCAATCGCCAATGATGGGATGGTGCAGGTGCGCCATATGCTTGCGGATCTGGCGAAAACGGCCCGTCTGCGGTTCGGCCAGCACGATGGCGTAGCGCTGTTGGGGGTAGCGCCCCAGCTCAATCGGCACCTCCACCGTGGCCAGCCGTCGATAGCTGGTGCGTGCTTCGCGCCGCGGTCCGCTGTCGCGGGAGCCGGGCAGGGGATAATCGACCAGCGCTTGCTCGGGCTCAGGCCAGCCGCGTACTACAGCCAGGTATTGCTTGTGGACGTTGCGCCCCATGAACTGCTCGCCCAGGGACGCGGCAATCTCGCTGGAGCGAGCCACAAGCAGCACGCCGCTGGTGGCGCGGTCGAGGCGATGGGCGAGGTAGGTCGTGCCACCGACCTGTTCGCGCAGCAGGTCGATCAGGAACTCTTCCGCGTTGCCGACCATTTTCGAACGATGCACGGCGAGGCCCGCGGGCTTGTTCACCGCGATGATGGCGTCGTCCTGGTAGAGGATGTCGAGCATGTCGGAACAATCAGCGACGAGGCCAGCCCGCTACGAAGGCAAGCAAGCCGGCAGCGGAGCAAGCGGATGCGAGCCACGCGCCGTGCTCGCTCGCCTGAGTCCAGAGCACCGCACTGCCAATCAGCAAGCTCGCGCCTAGCAACCCAAACGAGAGCGCGCGTCGCGTGCGCTGCCCCTCATCGCGCTGTTGCGCCAGTTCAGCCGGATCACTGACCGTCTGCCGCTCGCCGGTAGCCACCTGGCGCAACGCATCGCGCACCAGTTCCGGGAACTGAGGCGCGGCATGGAACCACTCGGGCAGGCGCTTGCGCACCTCGCGCAGGGTTTGGCGCGGACTGTAGCGCTCGCGCAGGATGCGCTTGAGCACCGGGTGCGCCACCGCCCAGATATCGATCTCCGGGTCGAGCATACGGCCGACGCCTTCGATATTGAGCAAGGTCTTCTGCAGCAGGATCAGTTGCGGCTGCAGCGTCAATTCGTAGCGGCGCGCGGTCTGGAACAGCTTCACCACCAGCTCGGCCAGCGAGATCTGCGACAGCGGACGGGTGAAGTAGGGCTCGCAGACGGTGCGCACTGCCGCGGTCAGTTCGTCGATGCGCACAGTGGACGGCATCCAGCCGGCATCCACGTGCAACTGCGCGATGCGCGCGTAGTCGCGTTCGAACAAGGCGATGAAATTCTGCGCGAGCCAATACTGGTCGCGTTCCGGCAGCGATCCCATGATGCCGAAATCCAGTGCGATGAAGCGCGCATCGCCCGGGCGCGCCGTGTCGACCCAGATATTCCCGGGATGCGCATCGGCGTGGAAGAAGTTGTCGCGGAACACCTGTTCGTAGAACAGTCGCACGCCCTTCACGGCGAGCGCCTTGCGGTCGATGCCCGCCGCGTCGATCGCAGCAATATCGTCGCAGCTCACGCCGTAGACGCGTTCGAGCGTCAGCACGCGGGCGCTGGTGAGGTCCCAGAACACCGCCGGCACGTAGAGGTCTTCGCCGCTCTTGAAGTTGCGGCGAAGCAGGCTGGCGCTGGCGCCTTCGCGCTGCAGATCCAGCTCGTTTTCCAGCATCTTCTCGACTTCGGCTACCACGTCGAGCGGACGGATCTTGTCGGCATTGGGATGCCAGCGCTGCGCCAGTTCGCCGAGCGAACGCAGCAGCTTGATGTCGCGCGCGATCTGCTGGTCGATGCCGGGACGCAGCACCTTGACCACCACCGCACTGCCATCGGCCAGCGTGGCCGCATGCACCTGCGCGATCGAGGCGGAGGCCAGCGGCGTTTCATCGAAGCTGGTGTACAGCGCGGTGATCGGCGCCTTCAGTTCCTGCTCGATGATGGCGCGCGCTTCGCTGCCGGGGAACGGCGGCACCTGATCCTGCAGTTGCGCCAGCTCGTCGGCGATATCCGCCGGCACCAGGTCGCGGCGCGTGGACAGCACCTGGCCGGCCTTGACGAAAATCGGACCTAGCTCGGTCAACGCCAGTCGCAGTCGGGCACCGCGCGAGAGGTTCGTGATGTCCGTGCGCGGCCGCGCCACGAACGGGCGCACCAGCTTGAGCGGACGGAACAGGTGCGCGGCATCGACCAGTTCATCCAGGCGATAAGCGAGCAAAACGGAAGCGACGCGCATTACGCGCGGTACCACCTTCAGCGGTGTCCTCACGCGGCGGGTCCCTTCTTCAGACGCTGCTCCAGGCGCGTCAGGCGCGCTTCCAGGCGTTCGCTGCGTTCGCGCAGCTCGTCGACGCCATCGAGGAAGCCTTCCACTTCGCCCGGCGCGGCTGCTACGCGGGCTTCGTCGCGCAGCCAGTCGGCGGTATCCGTGGTGAGATGGCTTGCCGTTTCCTTCGCATGTGCCAGGCCATTGCGCACAGCCTTGGCGAGCGGCACGCCGAGTACATCGCCGAAGGTGCGCGCGAACGCCTCTTCAAAATCAGGCGCGAACTTGCTGGCGAGCTTTTCCAGACGGCGCGCAAGATCGGCATCACCCGCGATCTCCACCTTGCCCGGCGCCACGCCTTCATCGTCGCGCTTCACCAGCATCGCCAGCAGGCTGCCGGGCGTTGCGGCGACGCGCAGATGGTTGTCGTCCTGCGCAGGACCGACCTTCAGACGATCGCCTTCCACCGTCACCGACAACGCCAGCTCCGGTCCGCGCAGATGCAACTGCACGCTGCGCCCATCGAGCGCAGACAGCCGCCCCGCGGTTTCGGGATCGAGCGACAAGGTGTGGTTCAACGCCGTTTCCAGCGCGCGGCCGGCGAGGGCGCGCATGGGGCGTGGCAGGAGGGACATGAGGGATGGGGCAGTCATGGCGGCGATTGTAGCGGGTCGGGTCGTTTGAGCTGCAGAGCGGCTACGGTTGAAGCGCCACCGCGAGCACCCGCCCCYCACCCCGACCCTCTCCCCGGAGGGGAGAGGGAGAAGTGGGGTGCATCGTTCCGTAGGTTTGTCGCGCACAGGGTGCGCTCCCACAGACAAGCGCCAGGCGCGGTAGCGAGTTCGCAATCTGCAGCGTCAAAGCCGATGCGTAGCGAGGCCCCGCTTTAAGTCCTCAGCGATTCGGGCGCGTTGCGCAGCGCTTTGAAGTACCCGCTGTGTACCCTCGGAGGTTGTCCCCTGACGGTGTGCCTCGAGCGTTCGGGCTTATCCCAACACGATGCTGCGGGCGTTATCAGGCCATTCTCTTTGGGTTACTTTTCTCTTGGGCCAGCAAGAGAAAAGTGACTCGAGCGGCGGCAGCCGTTCGAAACGCCCGCCGCGTAGGCGGCACGCTGGCGGAGAGGCGACAACTAGACACCGAGGCTCATTATCCCGGCCTGCGCCGGGATAATGAGCAAAAAAAGAGACCAGCGAAAGGCGTCCAGCGCGCTACGGCGCCGTCCCCACAAACCCCATCTGCCGCCACGCCTCATACACCGCAATCGCCACAGTATTCGACAGATTCAGGCTTCGACTGTTCGCCCGCATCGGCAAGCGCAACCGCTGCTCTTCCGGAAGCGCATCAAGCACCTCCCCAGGCAACCCAGCCGTCTCACACCCAAACAACAACGCATCCCCTTCAACGAAGCGCGCATCCACATGCGTCACCCGTCCCCGCGTGGAAAACGCAAACACACGTGGCTGCCCGATGCTCTCAAGGCAGCTGGCGAGATCGTCATGCACAGCCAGCTGCGCATATTCGTGATAGTCCAGGCCTGCGCGGCGCAGGCGGGCATCGTCCAGCTCGAAGCCCAGGGGGCGGATCAGGTGCAGCGAGGCGCCGGTGTTGGCGCACAACCTGATCGCGTTGCCCGTATTGGGGGGTATTTCCGGTCGGTAGAGGATGACATGCAGCATCCCGCCATTATCAGGTCTGTCCGTGGACCCGTAAAACAGTGAGCGTCCTTGCTCAGCCGTTGGAGAGCCGCGGGCACACCACGCCGTCGGGCGGCAGCGCGCAAGCGGTCGGGGCAATCAGTTGGCCGGCGCTGCCGGCGGCGGCGAGGCGAATGGCTTCGGGGGAAGCGTTCACCATGGCACCCAGCACGAGTCCGCAAACCAGCAGGCAGGCAACGAAAAGGCCGCGCAGCATCAAGGCTTCGAATTTCATGATCATGTCTCCGATGAAAGGTGGGGTAGTCCTGCACGGTACATATGGCAAGCCCCGTGCCAAGCCTTTCTGTCGGGTCAAGTGGCTGTTACTACGAGGAATTTTTCTGGTCGGTGAGTAGGCGTGAGCTGTCCGCGGACAGCGACCGGGCGTGGCCGGACAACTGCGGACACCTGTCCGGAGGTCCTGCACGCCGCCCCGTCATGATCTTGCGTCGAACGAAGCTCGACGGCGGTTGTCCACCATGCCATTGGTCATTTGCCAAGGTTCCGGGCCGTGGCTAGCCTCGGAATGTTCATTCGTCAAAAAAAACAGGAGTGTCGTGATGGCAAGAAAGCCCCTCGCCCTACTCGTTGCAGGAGTGCTCAGCATGTCCGCCGGCCTGCCCGCGATCGCGCTGCCCCAGGCGGCAGCTGCCGAGTCCACACAGGCGGTTCCGGATATCGCCTTTACCCGCTTCACCCTGCCCAATGGCCTCACTGTCGTGGTGCATGAAGACCACAAGGCACCGGTGGTCGCGGTAAGCATCTGGTACCACGTGGGTTCGGGTGATGAGCCCAAGGGCAAGACCGGCTTCGCGCACCTGTTCGAGCACCTGATGTTCTCCGGCTCGGAGAATCACAAGGGCACGTATTTCCAGCCGTTCGAGCTGGCCGGCGCCACCGACATGAATGGCACCACCTGGTTTGACCGCACCAACTACTTCGAAACCGTGCCCACCACCGCGCTCGACATGGCGCTCTGGATGGAGTCGGACCGCATGGGCCACCTGCTCGGCGCGATCGGCCAGAAGGAACTCGACACCCAGCGCGGCGTGGTGCAGAACGAGAAGCGCCAGGGCGAAAACCGTCCCTACGGCCGCGTGGACCAGAACATCCTGTCCAACACCTATCCGGGCAACCATCCCTACCAGCACGACACCATCGGCTCGATGGCCGATCTCAACGCCGCCTCGCTGGGCGATGTGAAGCAGTGGTTCCACGATTACTACGGCGCTGCCAACACCACCCTAGTGCTGGCTGGCGACATCACCTTGGCGGAAGCCAAGGCCAAGGCCGAGAAGTATTTCGGCGACATCCCCGCCGGCCCGCCGGTGCCGCGCCAGCAGGCGTGGATCACGCCGCTCACCAAATCCACCCGCGGCATCCAGCATGACCACGTGGCGCAGCCGCGCATCTATCGCACCTGGGTGGTGCCGCAGCTGGGCACGGACGATGCGATTCAGCTCGACCTCGCCTCCACCGTGCTCGGCGGCGGCAAGACTTCGCGCCTGTATCAGCGGCTGGTCTACCAGGACAAGCTGGTCGATGACGTGTCCGCCAGCATTTCGCCGTTTGCGCTGGCCAGCCAGTTCCAGATCCAGGCCGACATCAAGGACGGCGTGGACCAGGCCAAGGTCGAGGCTGTCATCGCCGAAGAGGTGAAGAAGTTCCTCGCCGAAGGCCCCACGGCCGACGAACTGGAACGCGCCAAGATCGGCAACCGCGCCGGCTTCGTGCGCGGCCTGGAAAAGGTCGGCGGCTTCGGCGGCAAGGCCGTGATCCTGGCGGAAGGTCAGGTGTATCGCGGTGATCCGGGTGCCTACAAGAAGGACCTGGAACGCGCCAATGCCGCCACTCCGGGCAGCGTCAAGGCTGCTGCCGACAAGTGGCTCAGCAAGGGCGATTACCTGCTGACCGTGCTGCCCGCCGGCAACGACTTCAACCCGGACAGCGAGGACGCCAAGGTGGTGGCGCTGGGTCCGCAGCCCGATCGCCCGGCTGCCAAGATGCCGGCCAAGCACGAATACACCGTGGCCAAGAGCGACATCGACCGCAGCAAGGGCGTGCCGCAGGTCTCGCAGTTCCCGGACCTTAAATTTCCGGCGCTGGAACGCGGCAAGCTCAAGAACGGCATCGAAGTGATCCTGGCCGAGCGCCACACCATTCCGGTGACGCATGTGCAGCTGATGTTCGACGCCGGCTACGCGGCCGACCAGGGCCACAAGCTCGGCACCGCCAGCTTCACCACCACGCTGATGAACGAGAGCACCAAGGATCTCGACTCGGTGGAAGTGGCCAAGCGCAAGCAGCGCCTGGGTGCGATCACGCGCATCGGTTGCGGGCTGGACTCGTGCTCCGCTTCGCTCAATGCCTTGAACGATCAGCTGCAGCCGTCGCTGGCCTTGTTCGCCGACATCGTGCGCAACCCGGCGTTCAAGTCCGAGGACATCGAACGCATCCGCGGCCAGTGGCTGGCCGGCATCGCGCAGGAAAAGACCCAGCCCACCGCGCTGGCCCTGCGTACCCTGCCGCCGCTGCTCTACGGCGCCAATCACGCCTATGGCATCCCGTTCACCGGCTCGGGTACGGAAGCTGCCATCAAGTCGATGCAGGCATCGGACCTGTCCACTTTCCAGAACGACTGGTTGCGTCCGGACAACGTCAAGATCCTGGTCGCCGGCGACACCACGCTGCAGCAGATCATCCCGCAGCTCGATGCCGCCTTTGGCGACTGGAAGGCGCCGTCCAGCGCCGTGCCGAAGAAGAACATCGCCACCGTGGCCGCCCAGTCCAAGCCGCGCGTGTTCCTGATCGACAAGCCCGATGCACCGCAGTCGCTGATCCTGGCCGGCCTGCTGGCGCCATCCAGCAAGGCGCCGAACGAACTGGCCATCGACGTGGCGAATGGCGCGTTCGGCGGCAGCTTCACCTCGCGTCTCAACATGAACCTGCGCGAGGACAAGCGCTGGGCCTATGGCGCCTTCAGCTTCATGCGCGATGCGATCGGTCAGCGTCCGTTCCTGATGTACGCCCCGGTGCAGACCGACAAGACCGCTGAATCCGCGCACGAAGTGGCCAAGGAAGCCAACGAGGTGATTGCTGCGCGTCCGCTCACCGAGCAGGAAGTGAACAAGATCAAGGACTCCAACGTGCGCGGCCTGCCGGGCAGTTTCGAGACCGGCTCGGAGGTGCTCAGCGCGTTGAGCGAGATCGTCCAGTACAACCGTCCGGACGATTACGTGCAGACGCTCAAGGCCCGCACCGAAGCGGTGACCCAGCCCGATGCCGAAAGCGCGATCAAGGAGATCGTCCAGCCCAAGGCGCTGACCTGGGTGATCGTGGGTGACCTGAAGAAGATCGAGCAGCCGGTGCGTGCGCTGAATCTTGGCGACGTGCAGGTGATCGACGGCGACGGCAAGCCGGTGGCGTCCAAGCCGTCGAAGTAAGCGTGAGATTTTGTGGGGAGCTGTTCACGTCCCCGGGTTAGGATGGAGGCCGGGCGGGAAACCGCCTGGCCTTTTCATTTCCATCATGTTGCGGAGCTGCTCATGCGTAAGACCCTGCTGTTGCTCGTTCCCATCGCGCTGCTTGGCGCGTGCACCTATGGCATCACGCTCGACGACGCCGGGAAGAACGTCCGTACGGCGTGGAGCGGCGATGTGTCTTCCTGCCGTGACCTGGGCAAGGTCACCGTGTCCGTGATGGATCACGTCGGCCCGATCGATCGCAACGACATCAAGGTGCGCGACGAGCTGGAAGTGATGGCGCGCAACGAGGCGGCCAAGATGCACGCCGATACCATCAAGCCGATGGGCGAACCCACCGACGGCTCGCAGCCGTGGGGCGCCTACCAGTGCGGCAATGCCCAGCTGGCGCCGTCGGCCCGTCCGGCCAACCCGACGAATCCGAATCCGAATCCGGCGCCGAACGGCACCGCGCCGGGTGGGTTCGAGACTTACCCTGCCAAGGGCAACTGAGCCGCGTCGAGCGCGCGCTCAGTTCGCAACAGCGCCTCGGCCATCGCCGAGGCGACGGGCGAACCACTCGCCAGCTTTACCTCGAAGGCGCCCTCGTGGCGCCTTTTTCACGCGCGCCGTCCGACGCTCTTGCATGCCATCCGGGGCGGGGCATAAAATTCAGTTATATATATTACATATATGTACTAATTAATCGGGGCGCCATGAGCAGCTTTCTTCCGACCGAACAGCGTCTGACGGTGACCCGTCAGCGCTATCCCGCCTTTCCGCGGGACCCGGCCGTGCTCATCCGGTTGATCCGGCACATCTTCAAGCGCGTGAACGACGACGCCAACGCGATGCTGCGCCCGTACGGCATCAATCATCCGCAATACAACCTGTTGATGATGATCTACGGCACCGAGGGCAACGCGATGCATCCCACCGAGCTGGCCGACGCGGCGGGCGAGAAGCTGGCCAACATCACGCGACTGACCAACGAGCTGGCCGACAAAGGTCTGATTGCACGCAACGCCAGCGACGAGGATCGTCGCAAAATCACGCTCACCTTGACTGACGAAGGCTTCGCGCTGATCGAAAGCTTCCTGCCCGATGTCTGCGCGATGCTGGAGTGGCAGGCGGAAGGCATGTCCCAGCGCGATGTGGGGCAGCTGGAGCGTCTGCTCAAGAAGTTTCTCGATCAACTGGAGCGAGCGTGACCATGTCGGCGATGCCTGGCGACCTCGCTTCCTGGCGCAACCCGCCGTGGTTGCGCGATTTCGCCGCCGAAGAGGGCCAGGCCTGGATCTTCGTGATGAAGAGCCTGATCGCGTTCTATCTCGCGGCATGGCTGACGATGGTGTTCCAGCTGGAGCAGCCCGCGACCACGATGATCACCGTGGCCATCGTGATGCATCCGCAGAGCGGCACGGTGCTGGCCAAGAGCTTCTATCGCGCCCTGGGCACCTGCACCGGCAGCCTGTTCGGCGTGTTGCTGATGGCGGCGTTCCCGCAGCAGCGCGAACTGTTCCTGCTGAGCCTGTCGATTTGGGTTGCGTTGTGCGCCGGCGGTGCGGTCTTGTACCGCAACTTCATGTCGTACGGCTTCGTGCTCGCCGGCTATACCGCTTTCATCGTGGTGCTGCCGGCGATCGATCATCCGACGGCGGTGTTCGATTCGGCGGTGGGCCGCGTGAGCGAGGTGATGCTCGGCATCATCGTCTCCGGCCTGGTCAGTGACGTGGTCCTGCCGGTGCGTTTGCGCGACGTGCTTCGACGCATCTCGCGCGAGCATTACCAGCACTTCATCGATTTCGCGCGCGGCAGCCTGGGCGGCGCCATTCCGCGAGAGGACATGGAGAACGCGCATCTACGCTTCGTGCGTGCGGCGGTGCAGATCGAGGATTTGCGCTCCTCGGTGATCTTCGAAGACCCCGAGGTGCGCGCGCGCAGCAGCCGCATGCAGTTGCTCAATCTGCGCTATATGGCGGCGGCCACGAGCTTCCAGTCGCTGCACCATCTGATCAATCGCCTGCAGCGCAGCAATCATCCACGCACGGCGGCGGCGCTGATCAAACTCTATGGGCCCATTGGCAAGGCGCTCAGCCCCGACCCGTCCGAAAAGCCGATGCCGCGTTTGCTGGCGACGCGCATCGAGGCCTGTGAAGCCGAGCTGCCGGTGCTCGCGGCCAAGTTGCGCGAAGATCTGCGGCAGGATCCGAATCTGCTGCTGGAATTCGACAGCGGCACCACCCTGGTGCGTCGCTTTGCTGCCGAGTTGCGCGACTTCACTTCGCTGGAAGCGACCCTGCGCGAAACCCAGGGCGTGATCGGCGGCACCGTCGAGCGCGTGGACTTCAAGCGCGCCAACGATTACGCCTCGCCGCTGATTGCCATCGTGCGCACCTTCCTCACCATGGCCACGCTGAGCGTGTTCTGGATCGAAACCGGCTGGACTTTCGGCCTCAGTGCGCTGCTGCTGGCCACGGTGTTCAGCGGTCTGCTGGCGACATCGCCCATGCCGGTGCTGGCAACCGCCAATACCTGGGTGGCTTACGCCATTGGGTTGGTGGCCGCGTATTTCGTGGTGTTCGAATTGATGCCGGGCAGCGACGGCTTCGTGATGCTGATCCTGGTGACCGCGCCACTGCTCGCGCTCGGGCCGTATCTCACCACGCGCAATGCCACTTTACCCGGTGTGGGCGCGGGTTACTCGCTGGGTTTCGTCTATATCCTGGCGCTCAAGAATCCGATGGTTTATGCGCCCGAGCGCTTCATCAACGACGGCATCGCCGCGCTGTTCGGCCTGATGGCGAGTGGCGCGGCCTTCATGATCATTCCGACCGTGATCGGTACGCAGTGGTTGCGCCGACGTCAGCTGGCGCAGTTGCGGCGGCAGGTGGTGTATGCCGCCACCGCACCGATGGATGGCATCCTGTATCGCTTCGAAAGCGTGAATCGCGATCTCTATCAGCAGATCGTGCAGTTCACCCGCCAGGGCAGCGAAGAGTCGCGCGCGCTGTTTTCCTGGGCGCTCGCCGTGCATGACAGTGGTCGAGCGGTGATCGAGTTGCGCCAGGACATGTTGCATACGGGCCTGCCGCCGCCGGTGAGGGAATCCATGCAACACGCCGTGGATGCCTTGGCGAAGCTTTACGACGCGCCCGACCAGGCGCGCTGGGCGGTGGCCGATGACGCCGTTGACCAGGCCATCACACTCACTACGCAGACACTGCCGCAGGCGCGGGCGAGCTGCCAGCCGGCGCTGGCGGATCTGCTGCAATTGCGCACGGCGTTGCGTGACGACGAGTCCGCGCTCGCTCCCTACATCGTCAAGGCACCGGAGATCGCCCATGCCCCGTGAAGTCGCCCTTGCCGATGCCCTGGTACCGGGCTTGCTGTTGGTCTACCTGGGCTGCCTGCTCGTGCTGTGGGGTATCGACACCCTCATTGGCCGCTACGGCTTGTATCGCTACGTGTGGCATCCCTCCCTGTTTCGCGTTGCCGTGTTCTTCGTGCTGTTCGGCGCGGCTGGCCTGCTCCTATATCCCTGACCTATGAAACTCGAACCTCAAGCTGTGCTCCGTTTCGCCATCACGGCCGTCGTCGTGATCGTGGCCTTGCTGCTGTGCCATGCGCTGTGGCGGCACTACCTGTATGCGCCATGGACGCGCGATGGCCGCGTGCGCGCCGAAGTGGTGCGCATCGCGCCGGACGTCTCGGGCCTGGTCACGCGCGTGCCGGTGATCGACAACCAGGAAGTGAAGAAGGGCGACGTGCTGTTCGAAATCGACCCGCAGCGCTTCCAGATCGCCGAACAGCAGGCCGAAGCCAACCTCAACGCTGCCAAGGCCGCTGCGCGCGCCGCCGGCGCGAACATCGACGCGGTGCTGGCCAGCGCTGCGGCACGCAAGGCCGAGTACGACATGCGCCAGGAGCAGGCACAGCGTCGCCAGGATCTGGCCGACGTGGTGCCCAAGGAAGAACGCACCGATGCCAAGTCCGCAGCCCTGACCGCGCGCGCCGTGTGGGAACAGGCACAGGCCAGCGGCCATCAGGCCAATGCTTCGCGCGAACAAGCGGAAGCCGCGGTGGTGCAGGCGCAGGTGGCACTGGATCGCGCCAAGCTCGACCTGGAACGCACCGAAGTGCGAGCGCCGGTGGACGGCTACGTAACCAATCTTGATGTGCGTGTCGGTGACTATGCCGCGACCGGCAGCCCGCGCCTCGCGCTCATCGATCGCCATAGCTACTACATCTACGGCTATTTCGAGGAAACCAAGCTGCCGCATCTGCGCGTGGGCGATCCGGTGGACATTCGCATGTTGAGCGGCGGTATTCGCCTGAAGGGTCATATCACCGGCGTCGCGCGCGGCATTACCGATCGCGATAATCCGACCGGCCGCGATCTGCTGGCCGACGTCAATCCGACGTTCAACTGGGTGCGCCTGGCGCAGCGTGTTCCGGTGCGCGTGGACATCGACGAAGCCAGCGAACCGAAGGGCCTGATCCTCTCGGCCGGCATGACGGTGAGCATCGACGTGCAGCCGCGCCGCGTGCTCGACAAGGAACGCTGAGGCCCGTGTAGGAGCGCACTTGTGCGCGACCGCTTGACGTAACCGTCACGGTAATCTGGCGGTCGCGCACAAGTGCGCTCCTACAAGATGGGGCTGGATTGCTAACATGGCCCCTATGAATCGACCGCTACCCTCGCCACGCAACCTTGCACGTCGACTGCTTTCACTGGGTCGGGGTCGCGGGATCGACTTGTCCGGCCAGGTGAGTTTCACCGTGCCGGCAGAGGCCATCACCACGCTGGCGGGCCCGACCGAGTTTCGCGAAACGCTGCTTTCGCTGATTGCGCAGGCCAAGCGCCGCATCGTGCTGGTCGCGCTATATCTGCAGGACGACGATGCCGGTCGCGAAGTGATCGAAGCGCTGCATGCGGCGCGACGTGCACACCCTGATCTGTCGGTGGAGGTGTATGTCGACTGGCATCGCGCGCGTCGAGGCCTGATCGGCAAGGGCGACAGCGAGGGCAATGCTGCGATGTATCGCGAGTATGCGCAGCGCCTGGGCGAGGGCGTGGTCATTCGTGGCGTGCCGGTGCAGACGCGCGAGTTGTTCGGCGTCTTGCACCTGAAGGGCTTCATCATTGACGACGCGGTGCTTTACAGCGGCGCCAGCCTCAACGATGTGTACCTGGCCAGGCACGGCCGCTATCGACTCGATCGTTATCACCTGATTCGTCACCGGGCGCTGGCCGACAGCATGGCCGGCTATGTCGATGCGCAGCTCCGCGGCAGCGACGCCGTGCCGCGACTGGATCGCCTGCCGCAACCGCGTACGCGTGACCTGCAGGAGCCGATCCGCCGCTTGCGCCAGTCGCTGCAGCTGGCGCAATACGGCGGCGCCAGTGAGGCGCCGCGCGATGGCGACGTCGCGGTGATTCCGTTGGCCGGTTTCGGGCGCAACGACAATGCGCTCAACGAAACACTACTGGCGCTGCTGCGTGGCGCGCAGCGGCGCGTGATCCTGCTGACGCCCTACTTCAACCTGCCGCGCCCCGTGCGCGTGGTGATCGGTCACTTGCTGCGCCGTGGTTGCCAGCTGGACATCATGGTCGGCGACAAGACGGCCAATGATTTCTACATCCCGCCGGGGCAGCCGTTCAGCCGCATCGGGATGCTGCCGTATCTGTATGAAGCGAATCTGCGTCGCTTCGCGCACGATCATCAGGGCGCCATCGACAGCGGCCAGTTGAACCTTTGGCTATGGCGTGACGGCGACAACACCTATCACCTGAAGGGTCTGTTGGTGGACGGGGAATTCGCCGTGCTGACCGGCAACAACCTCAACCCGCGTGCCTGGGCGCTGGATCTTGAGAATGGCCTGCTGTTGCGCGATCCCTCGCGCAGGCTGTTGCCGCAGCACGAAGCCGAATGGCAGGCGTTGCGCAGGCATGCCACACGTCTGGCGCATTATCGCGACCTGCCAGGTGTGCGCAGCTATCCGCCGGAAGTGCGCAAGCTGCTGCGGCGCATGCGGCGCGTGCGGCTGGATCGGTTGGTGAATCGGCTGCTCTGAGTCGTCGCCTGTCCCTGTGGGAGCGCACCCTGTGCGCGACAACCTCACAGAGCGGAGACCACACGGCGCCGCGGTCGCGCACAAGGTGCGCTCGTACAAGTGAGAGGAGCGCCACCTATCGAAGTTCTTTTGTAGGAGCGCACTTGTGCGCGACCACCTACGAAGCGGGGACGATGCGACGCCGCGGTCGCGCACAAGTGCGCTCCACAGAGAACATCGATGCTCAGCCCGCCAAACGCTCCAGCCGCAGCGCCAGCCAGCGCGATACATCCGGCCACTCGCTGTCGGTCACGCTGAAGCACACCGTATTGCGCAAGCTGCCGTCGGGACGGCGCTTGTGATTGCGCAGGACGCCTTCGCGTTGCGCGCCCAGTCGCTCGATGGCCCGCTGGGAATCGAGATTGCGATGATCGGTGTGAAACTCCACCGCCACGCAACCCAGCGACTCAAACGCATGCTGGAGTAGCAGGCGCTTGCACGCAGTGTTGAGATGGCTCTTCTGCCAGCGCTTGGCGTACCAGGTGTAGCCGATGGCAACGCGGCGCGGGTCATCCACGTAGTCATAGAAACGCGTGCTGCCTACGATGTCGCCGCTGCTCTTCTCGCGCACCGCGAAGGGCAGCATCAGACCCGCCTGTTGGCCAGCCAAGGCCTTGGCGATGTAGCCGGTCGTCTCGCCGAGCCCGGGCGCGCTGGTAAACCACAGCTTCCACAACTCACCGTCGGCCGCCGCAGCCTCGAGGGCAGGGGCGTGGTCGGGGGTGAGGGGTTCGAGGGCGACGTGGGCGTCTTCCAGCAGGACAGGCGTCAGCGCGGGCATTGGTGCTCCGTGGGAGGTCTCAGGCGTCCAGATCGGGGATCAGCCTGCTTTCCAGCCGGGCGATGTGGTCCTTCAGCAGCAGCTTGCGCTTCTTCAGGCGCGTGATCTGAAGCTCGTCGCGGCTGAGCGACACGGCCAGGTGCTCGATGGCCACGTCGAGATCGCGGTGCTCTACGCGCAGCTCGGCCAGCAAGTGGGCAATTTCGGCTTGGTCCTGGACCTGCATGTCGGTGCGAATGGCTGGGGAAAACACACGCAGTGTAGCGCTGCGCGACCCAAAGAGACTGCCCCGGCCGGCCAGATCGTTACAATGGGAGGCCGTCCCGTTGCCCACCGATCATGTCCGCCCAGCCCGACGCCACCCGCAAGCAGCACTACGAGGCCACCAAGCTGGCCAAGCGCCTGCGCCATCAGGTGGGCCAGGCCATTGCCGACTTCAACATGATCGAGGAGGGCGACAAGGTCATGGTCTGCCTGTCCGGCGGCAAGGACTCCTACACGCTGCTGGACGTGCTGCTGTCACTGCAGGCCAAGGCGCCGGTGCGGTTCGAGATCGTCGCGGTGAATCTGGACCAGAAGCAGCCCGGTTTCCCTGCCCACGTGCTGCCGCAATACCTTGCCGGGCGCGATGTGCCGTTCCATATCATCGAGCAGGATACGTACAGCACGGTCACCCGGGTCATTCCCGAGGGCAAGACCATGTGCAGCCTGTGTTCGCGCCTGCGCCGCGGCGCGCTGTATCACTGGGCGGCGGCCAACGGTGTCAGCAAGATCGCGCTGGGCCACCATCGCGACGACATCCTCGGCACCTTTTTCCTGAACCTGTTCTATCAGGCGCAGCTGAAGGCGATGCCGCCGAAGCTGCGTTCGGACGATGGCCGCCACGTAGTGATCCGCCCCTTGGCATACTGCAAGGAAAGCGATATCGCCGAGTACGCCCAGGCCAGGGAATTCCCCATCATCCCCTGCAATCTCTGCGGTTCGCAGGAAAACCTGCAACGCAAGGCGGTTAGGCGCATGATGGAGGACTGGGAGCAGACCCAACCCGGGCGCGCCGAGAACATCTTTCGCGCGCTGGGCAGTGTGCAGCCCTCCCAGCTCACCGATCGCAAGCTGTTTGACTTCGCCACGCTGGGCGCGCGCGAAGGTGTCGCCCGCGCCGATGCGCACGAGTGGCTTGCCGGTACGCCGGACGAGTCGTGACCTTCACCGAAAACCAGTCGAGTAACGCCGTGTCTCTCTTTGCATCCGTTGAAATGACCCCGGGCGATCCGATCCTGGGACTCACCGAGGCCTTCGTGGCCGACACCCGTCCGGGCAAGGTCAACTTGGGCGTGGGCATTTATTACGACGAGCAGGGCCGCATCCCGCTTTTGCGCGCCGTGCAGCAGGTCGAGCAGCAGCTGGCGCTTGACGCCAAGCCGCGTGGCTACATCCCCATCGACGGCCTGCCGGCGTACGACCTCGCCACCCAGAAACTGGTGTTTGGCGAAGACTCGCCCCTGCTGGCCGCCGGCCGCGTGGCCACCTCGCAGACTGTCGGCGGCAGCGGCGCGCTGCGCGTCGGCGCCGACCTGCTCAAGCAGATCCTGCCGAGCGCGAAGATCGCCATCAGCAACCCGAGCTGGGAAAACCACCGCGTGGTGTTCGGCGCGGCCGGCTTCGACGTGCTGACCTATGCCTACTACGACGCCGCCACGCACGGCCTGGACTTCGCCGGCATGCTGGCGGACCTGGGCAAGCTGGAGCCGGGCACCGTCGTGCTGCTGCACGCCTGCTGCCACAACCCGACCGGCGTGGACCTCAATGCCGAGCAGTGGCAACAGGTGGTGGACCTGGTGAAGGAGCGCGGCCTGCTGCCCTTCATCGACATGGCCTACCAGGGCTTTGACGAAGGCATCGACGCCGACGCCACCGCCGTGCGCCTGTTCGCTGCCTCCGGCATCGACGCCTTCGTGGTCGCCAACTCGTATTCCAAGTCGTTCTCGCTGTATGGCGAGCGCGTGGGTGCGCTGTCCATCGTGGGCAAGACGCGCGACGAAGCCTTGCGCGTGCAGTCCCTGGTCAAACGCACCATCCGCTCGAACTACTCCAGCCCGGCCACCCACGGCGGCCTGCTGGTGTCCACCGTGCTCGGCAGCACCGAGCTCAAGGCCATGTGGGAGCAGGAGCTGGGCGAGATGCGCGAGCGCATCCACGCGATGCGTGCCGGCATGGTCGAGAAGCTCGCCGCGGCGGGTGCATCGCATTTCGGCTTTATCCAGGAGCAGGCTGGCATGTTCTCCTACTCGGGCCTCAGCAAAGCCCAGGTGGACCGCCTGCGCGAGGAGTACGCCATCTACGCCATCGGCACCGGCCGGATCTGCGTGGCGGCGTTGAACCGCGCCAACCTGGATACGGTGGTGAATGCGGTGGCTGCGGTCAGCCGCTGATCCAGCCCCAAGCCCTCCTATTCGTCATCCCGGCGCACGCCGGGATCCAGCGCCTCAGTGCGTGAGAAGGCGACGCGGCATCATCGATGCCCATCGCACCTGGATCCCGGCCATCGCCGGGGTGACGGCAGAAAAAATACGGATACCGAATGTTCTTCCGCAATCTCACGCTGTTCCGCTTTTCCCCCGCCATTGCCGACGACCTGAACCGCCTCGACGAAGCGCTGGGCGACCATCGCCTGCGCCCCTGCGGTCCGCTGGAAATGGGCACCAAGGGTTTCGTGCCGCCGGTGGGTCGTGGCGATGAAGCCCCGCTCACGCACGCAGTGAATGCCTGCACCATGGTCACCGTGGGCGGTGAGGACAAGCTCCTCCCCGGTTCGGTGGTGAACGATGAACTTCACCGCCGTGTGCAGAAGATCGCCGAAGAAGAGGGCCGCAAGGTCGGCGGCCGCGAGCGCAAGCGCATCAAGGAAGACGTGCTCAACGAACTGGTGCCGCGCGCCTTCATCCGCAGCTCCCGCCAGCGCGCCTACGTGGACAAGAAGAACGGCTGGCTGGTGCTCGATACCTCGAGCCGCAAGTCCGCCGAGAACACGCTGACGCAAATCCGCGAAGCGATGGGCAGCTTCCCGGCCGTCCCGCTGGCGCCGGAAGAAGGCCCCCGTGTGCTGATGACCGACTGGCTGGCCAACGGCAATCTGCCGGCCGGGCTGGCGCTGGGCGACGAGGTGGAGCTGCGCGACCCGGCCTCCGCCACCGGCGCCATCGCCAAGTGCCGCCGCCAGGACCTGGATGGCGAGGAAGTGAAGGAGCATCTGCGCAACGGCAAGCAGGTATTCCAGCTCGGTCTCACCTTCGATGAGCGCATGAGCTTCGTGCTTGGCGAGGACCTGATCGTGCGCAAGCTCAAGTTCCTGGACGTGATCACCGAGGAACTGGGCGACAGCCATCCCGACGCGGCCGCCGAGGCTGACGCGACCTTCACCCTGCTGACCCTCGAGGTCGAACGTCTGCTGGGCAAGCTGGAGGAATGGTTCGGCCTGCCGCGTCCCGCTGAGGCCTGAGCCGCTCCGTTCAGGGTTTTCCGTCCCGACCGTACGGTCGGGACGGTCATCGCTTCGCCTTGCGAAGCCTGCATGCTCCCCCCACATTTCCTTTGGGACACTGGTCGTCCTTTGGAACTCGATCGGCCTGGACGCCAAGCAGTTAAGGCGGGGACATGACGCAGCATCTTGAAGGCGATTGGCTGGAACTGGCCACCGCGAGCGGCAGCACCATCCGTGTGCTCAAGGCCGCCCATCCGCGCGCGCGCCGGTTGCGGCTGACGGTCACGCCCAAGGGTGCGCGCGTGTCGTATCCGCATGGCACGCATCCGGCGCAGGTGAGCGCGTTTCTGCGCCATCACGCTGACTGGCTGGAGCGCAAGCTCGACGAGTTGCATCTGATCGTGAAGCCCCTGCCGCCGCTGCGCGTGGGTACGCCTACTGAGTTTCCGTTGCGCGGCGAAACCGTGCAGCTCGATTGGGCGGAAGGTCCGTATCCGCGTGTCGAAGCCGGCGAGGGCACGCTCACCCTGGTGATCCCTCGACCGCATACGCGTGCGGTGCCGGTGGCGCGTGGCTTGCTCGCTTCGTATTTCGAAGCGCAGATCCGTCGCGATGTGTCGCGCTGGCTGGCAGGTTATGTGCCGCAGCTGGGGCTGGCGCCTACAGCATTGCGCGTGCGGCCGATGAAGAGCCTGTGGGGCAGCCTGGACACGCGCGATCGCATCAACCTCGATCTCGCGCTGGCGCTGGCGCCGCCCAACGCCTTGAAGTACGTGCTCGCCCACGAGCTGTGTCACCTGAAGGTTCGCAGCCATGCACCGCGTTTCTGGGCGCAGGTGGAAATGCTGTTCCCCGAATGGCGCGAGCAGCGCGACTGGTTGCGCCTCAATGGTGCGTGGCTGAAGACCGAGCTTGATCGTCTGATTGCGGACGTGGCGGACTGAGCTTTTCGTTTAACCCCTTTCCGGCGTTACCGGCGAATATGGAAGTATCGCCAACGGAAAGGACGCCATGTCGGCCGCCATCGCGCCATCAACGGACTGGACGCAAGCTTGCGAGCTGGCGCTTGCGCATCTGCAGCAGCAACTGTCGCAACCGCACGCCGGCCAAGTCACCGACAACTCATCGCTGAGCGACGCCGAATGCATGCAGCGCTATCGCAACGGCGATGTGCACGCCTTCCGCATCCTCTATGCACGTTATCGCGAGAAGCTCCATCGCTATGCGTTGCGCCTGGCGGGTAAATCCAGCGAGGCCGAAGAAGTGTTCCAGGACGTCTGGATGGCCGTGGTGCACGGCAAGGAACACTTTCAGCCCGAAGCTTCGTTCGCCGCATGGTTGTTCGGCATCGCGCATCGTCGTGCGGCGGATCGCTGGCGCACGCTGGGTCGGCATGCGCCTGATGCGATCGATCCCCATGGACAGGAAGAGGACGCGCTCGAGCACCATGCCGCGCCGCTGCTGCATGCGCCCGACCGTCATCTGCACAACGACGCGCTGGGCAAAGCCTTGGTCGCCGCCGTCAAGGCGCTGCCTCTGCCGCAACGCGAAGCGTTCCTGATGAAGGCCGAAGGCGAACTCAGCCTCGAGGATATCGCCATCGCCACCGGCACCACGCGCGAAACGGTGAAGAGCCGCCTGCGCTATGCGCAGCAGAAATTGCGGGAGGCTTTGCAGCCATGGCGATGACCGATGAGATGGATGACCTGTTGCTGCTTTATCGCCAGGCCTCGCGTGAGGCGCCAACGCCGCTGATGGATGCGCGCATCCTGCGTGCCGCCAACCGGGCCTCCGTGTTTCGCCGCTGGAACCGGCACGCGGCGTGGCCTGCCGCTATTGCCGCGGCAGTGCTGCTGTGGGCCGCCTGGCAAGGCCATCCCCATCCGCCGACAAGCACGGCCATCCCCATGGCGGGCTACGACGCCGGTGCATCGCGCGCCGAGTTGCTGCAGATGGATGTCACGCCTCCCGGCGGTGAGCTCGATCGTTTTCTGTTGAACGTCAGCAGTACCCACTCTCCCTCCACGACAAGGAATGCCCCATGAAAAAGCTGCTCGCAACCGCCGTGCTGTTTGCTGCCGGCCTCGCCGGCGCCGCGCATGCCGCCGCGCCTCCCGGTTGGTTCGTCTACGTCAACGGGACGGCTGCCACCGACTTTGAGACCGGCACGGAATCGTCGACCCGCACGTCAGGCGCGACCAGCGCGTTTCTTCGCGCCACCACCGACAACCAGGGTTTCGCAACGTTGATGCAGACCGTCGGCGCCACCGCGTATCAAGGCAAGCGCGTGCGGTTCTCCGGTTACCTGCGCACCAAGGACGCGGGCAAGGGACAGCTGTGGATGCGCGTCGACGGCGCGGACAAGAAGCCCGCGGCATTTGACAACATGGAAGATCGCGCACCGCAAGGCGACAAGCCGTGGCAGCGCTTCGAGGTGGTGCTCGACGTGCCCGGCAATGCCCGCGACATCGCCTTTGGCCTGCTGCTTCAGAACCGCGGCGAAGTATGGGCTGATGGCCTCGCCTTCGAGGTGGTCGACCCGAGCGTGCCGACCACCGGCAGCCAGCCGCATGCCTTGCCGGCAGCGCCGGTCAATCTGCAATTCGCCAGGTAAGTCCGGGCCCGTCTGCGCAGGGACGCGCGGCGGGCCATCTTGCGCGTACGCGACCAAGGGTGGAACCTGAGTGCTCACCAGGGACTCAGGGGGAGTGACATGGAGTTGCCGATCGGTCCGTTCATCAAGACCATGTGGCTGATCTTCACGCTGTACTGGTTGTGGGGTTGGCGTCGGGTCAAGGGTGCGCAGCGCAAGGAGCCGATCCTGCCGCGCCTGCTCAAGTACTGGTTGCCGCTGATCATTGCCATTGCGCTGATTGGACCCGGCGACTGGTATCGCGGCACGTGGCTGGGCACGCGCATGTATCCGGGCAGCGATCTGGTGGCGGTGATCGGCGCGTTGCTCACCATGCTCGGTGTCGCCTTCGCCTGCTGGGCGCGCTTCGTGCTCGGGCGCAACTGGAGTTCGGTGGTGCAGGTGAAGGAGGATCACGAGCTGATCCAGAGCGGTCCGTATCGCTGGGTGCGCCACCCGATCTACACCGGTCTGTTGCTCACCTTCTTCGGCACGGCGATGGCCATCGGCGAATGGCGCGGCGCGATCTGCGTGGTCATCGTCGCCGTGTCGTTCTGGTTCAAGCTGAAACTTGAGGAGCGCTGGATGCGCGAGAACTTCGGCGCGGCTTACGAGAGCTACATGCAGCGCACCAAGGCGCTGATTCCGGGCGTGTTGTAGAACCAAACAAGGCGACCGGATGGCGCAAGGCCATCCGGCACATTGAGCGTTTAATGCGACAGCGTGAACTGCGTAAGGATGCGCGCCGTCTCGTCCGGCTTCTCCATGATCGGCATGTGATTGCAGCCGGTCATCGTGCTGGTGCTGATCGCGGCGGCGTTCTTCAGGCCGTTGCGCAGGCTGTCGAGTGCCGAGATGTCGACGATCTTGTCGTCATGGCACCACAGGCCGAGCACCGGCATGCCGAGCTTGTCGAGGCGGTTCTGCAGCGACAGATACTGCGACGGGTCGCGCAGCTCGTTGAAAGTCTGGTTGATGAAGGCGCGGTTTTCCTGGTTGCGCTTGATCAGCACATCCTGGAAACGACCGGGAATATCCAGCGGCTTGGCAAACGCCCAGGCAGTGGCCCTGACGAACTGCTCGCGATTGTCGAAGGCAAACAGGTTTTTGCCGGCCAGGGCTTCGCGCGAGAATTCGTTTTCGTTGGTCTTCAGGCCGAACGAATCGAGCAGGGCGAGTTCGGCGACATGCTCGGGGTGCTCGGCGGCGAAGACGCCGGCGATGGCCCCGCCCATCGAATGACCGATCAGCACGACTTTCGGCAAGTTCAGCGCATCGACAAAGCCCTGCAGGCGCGCCACTTGCGCGTCGATGTTGTAGCTGGCGCCCTCGACGCGCGAGGACTCGCCCCAGCCCGGCAGATCGGGCGCGATCACGTGGAAATGCGGCGTCAGCAATTCCATCTGCTTGAGCCACACTTCCTTGCTCGCGGCAAAACCGTGCAGCATCAGCAGGGTCGGACCCTGGCCACCTTCGTAGTACACCCACTTGGTGTCGCCGACCTGCACCGAGTGCTTCTCGACATGCGCGGCCATCATCTGGCGCTTGATGTCGGCGCTCATCAGCCATTGCGGCGCGAACAGGTACGAGCCACCCAGCACCACGATCAGCAAACCGGCCACGTAGCCGAGGAATTTTAGCCGGCGCAGGGCCAGTCGCTGCCATAGCGGGCGCGTGGGAGCGGGCGTGGTGGTCGTCGCTTTCTTGGAAGTCATGGGTGAACCAATGGTGGGGATCGCAGCTATCGATGGCGTCGCGCGCCTCCCTTTGCAAGGAGGCGCGCGCGGAACTTACTTGCTGGCGCCCTTGTTCGCCTTGGCGAACACGGATTCCACGGCTTCCTGCGTCAACGGGTGATAACCGCTCTTGGCTTTCGCATAAACCTGCTGCGCATAAGCCAGGCCTTCCGGCGACTTCACGAAGGCCTTGTACAGCGGCATGGTGAGGTAGAGACGGCCGATGCGCGTCATGTGCTCGGCAGCGGCCGGCCACACGTCCTTGTCGCCCGCAGCGATGGCATGGCTATACCAGCGCATGCCGATCTCGGCGTTGGGCGTACCGGTGAGATGCCAGGCAGCGTCGATCTGCTTGATCTTGTCCAGCGGCGTCACGTCCGGCAGGCCGTCGAGGAAGTACATCCATTCCTGCGTGTTCCAGCTCTTCGCGTCGAGCTTGTCGGCGGCAAGCGAACCGCCGAGGAAGGAGGCGCGTTCCTTGTCGATCGCGTTGAAGCGCGGCGAATCGGGCAGCGGTGCATCCTTGGGAATACCCGGCTCATACACCCACTGCTGCACGTCGGCCCAGCTCATCTTGCCCGGGTTCTTGTCGAACAGATTGGCCTTGAGGTAAGCGAGCATCTGTTCGGTGTCGATGCTCTGGAACGCGAAGTGCGCAAAATAGCCCTTCAGATAGGCATCGAACGTGTCGCGGCCAAAGCGCTGCTCCAGCGTGCGCAGGAACCAGCTGCCCTTGTCGTACGGCACTTCGGAGATCGAATCGTCGGCGCCGATGCCGGGCTTGGGTGCGAGGCGCTGCGCGTTCGGTGCAATGGTCTTGTCCCGGATGGACTTCTCCAGGCCGCGCGCGGAAATCAGCGCTTCCTCGTCGGCCAGCGTCTTGCCGTACACCGCTTCGGTAATGCGGCCCTGCACGTAGGTGGTGAAACCTTCGTTGAGCCAGATGTCGCGCCACGCGGCGCTGGTGACCAGGTTGCCCGACCACGAGTGGGCGAGCTCATGCGAAATCACCGAGACCAGGCTCTTGTCGCCAACCAGCAGGGTCGGCGTGGCGAAGGTCATGTTCGGGTTTTCCATGCCGCCGAACGGGAACGACGGCGGCAGCACGAGCAAGTCGTAGCGACCCCACGCATACGGGCCGTAGAGCGACTCGGCGGTCTTGATCAGCTTCTCGGTGTCCTCGAACTCCTTGGCGGCCTTGCCGACCACGCTGGGTTCCGCATAGACGGCCGAACGCGGACCGGTTTCCTTCGCTGCGATATCGCCCGCCGCGATCGCAAGCAGATAGGAGGGAATCGGGTGCGGCTGGTTGAAGGTGAAGTCGCCGTTCAACGGATGGTTCGCGTCGTTGATCGCGCTCATCACCACGCTCACGTCCTTAGGTGCGGTGACGTGGGCGTCATAGGTGAAGCGGATGGCCGGCGAATCCTGCAGCGGCACCCAGGAGCGCGCGTGGATGGATTCGGACTGCGAGAACATGAAGGGCAGTTTCTTGTCCGCCGTCTGTTCCGGCGGCAGCCACTGCAGGCCCGAGGCGGTCGGCACGGTCGAATAGACGATGCGCACCTGCGAGGGATGCTGCGGCGCGGCGATGGTGAGCTTGCTGCCCAGCTCCTTGTCGCGCGGCGCCAGCGCGTACTTCAGCGCGCTGGTCTTGCCCGCGGCGTCGACGGCTTCGATGCGGGCGATCTTCAGGTCGCGCGTATCGAGCACCAGCGACTGCGCCTTGGCGTCCTTCCAGTCCAGCTTCAGCGTGGCCTGGCCATCGAGCTGCTTGTGCGGAAAGTCGACCTTCAGATCCAGATCCAAATGCGTCACGCGGACCTGGTCGGGCTGGGCATAGGAATGCGGGTCGGCGGCGAAGGCGCTCAGCGGCAGCGCGAGGGCGCCGAAGGCGAGGAGGTGGAACGGGCGCATCGGGGAGGCTCCAAAAGCAGGAATGGGGAGTATGCCATTGGAGGGTGAGGGGGCGCGGGTGTGGGAGGTCACCCTGGGGGATGTTGGATTGGCGCGGGGTTTGGCTCCCTCTCCCCTTTGGGGAGAGGGTTGGGGTGAGGGGCCAATCTAGCCTCGTTGTCTGGAGGTGCCTCAGTCTTCTTTTGCCCGTCATCCCGGCGCAGGCCGGAAGTGCTTCACAACAGCCGAATGCTGGTCATTCAGTAGCTTCGGTCTTCGATTGTCGCGATACCGCGACCTGGCTCGCCTGCCGCGGGCTTCCGTCCTCCTGCCGGAGGCCGGGTCACTTTCTCTTGCTTGCCCAAGAGAAAGTAACCAAAGAGAAGGGCCCCCCGGATGACGCGCCTTCCGGGCCTTCGGCCCTCCAGGTGCGCGTGCGGGTTACGGGGTTTTTCGACAGGGCATCCCTGTCCTGTCGAAAAACTGGCCGCATCCATGCGGCCACCCTTCGGGCTTTCCTCCACCCGCCCGCCGCGTCATACGGGGACCCCGGGGATCAAGAGCCATACAACGCGACGTCGCTGGGCCAAGCAGCTCCCTTGTAGGAGCGCACTTGTGCGCGACCAGCCAACGGAGCGATGCACCGCAGCGCTGCGGTCGCGCACAAGTGCGCTCCTACAAGGGTTGACGCGCGTCCGTGGATGGTGATCAACGTTGCCGAGCGCCACTTTTTTTGTGGGAGCGCACCCTGTGCGCGACAAACCTACGGAGCAATACACCCAGGCGTGGCTGTCGCGCACAGGGTGCGCTCCCACAGACGAGCCGTTGCGGTGGAAGCGAGGGTTTGCGTTAAGTCATCATCGCTGTGAGGCGCTGCGCGAACACCGGTCTTCTCCCGAAGGACGGACCGGTTCAACACCGAGCGACAATCAATGCGTCGACGTCGACGTCGCCGGCGCCGGTGCGCGATGGCCTTGCTGCATCGACTTCACATAGTCGACGACGTCCTGCTTGGACACCACGCCTCGATGTTCCTTATCGATCGCATCGAAATGCGCGCGGATGAACGGGACGGGGCCTTTTTCGGCCTCTTCCTTGGTCAGCAATCCGTCCTTGTTCTTATCCGCGATGTCGAAATTCTTCAGCCGATTCTGGGCGTCGTTGGCGATATTCCCCAGGCCCGATTGCGCTTGGGCAGCCGTGGCGGCGAAGGCGGCAAGGGCGGCGATGATCAGAACTGTCTGGCGCATGGCGTGACTCTCTCCCTGAATGACGGGCGGAGTATGTCACCGGGGATGTGAGTGGTTCGTTCGGATGATCGCCCGATGTGGCGTCGTCGCAGCAGCTCTTGTGGGAGCGCACCCTGTGCGCGACACGCCCCGCCGCTGGCAGGGATTGTCGCGCGCAGGGGAGATTTACGCGCTGAAGTCGAGGGCGTTGGTGAGGTCGCCGGGCGGCGGTCCGCCGGCGGCGATCATGGCTTGTTCGCGCATGCTCAGGCCGGGCAGCTTTTCGAGGCCGAAGCGGCGGGTGAGGAAGCGCGCGATGGAGCCGGTGTCGTAAATCGTACGGTCGACGTGGCCCTTCCTGGCATGCGGCGACACTACGATGGCGGGGACGCGTGAACCCGGTCCCCAACGATCGCCCTTGGGCGGTGCGACGTGGTCCCACCACCCGCCGTTTTCGTCGACGGTGATCACCACCATGGTGTGCTTCCACGCGGGCGACTTCTGCATCGCGTCGATGATGGCCATGACGTGGCGGTCGCCGGTATCCACATCCGAGTAACCGGCGTGCATGTTCAGGTCGCCCTGTGGCTTGTAGAAGCTCACGGCGGGCAGGCGATTGGCTTCGATGTCGGCGAGGAAGCGATTGGTCTTGGAGGTTTCGCCCACGCCGCCATCGCGCAGATGCTTGGTGCGCGCTTCCGTGCCGGGTGCGAAGCTCTTGAAGTAGTTCAGCGGCTGATGATGGATCTGGAAATTCGGACGCTGCGGGAACTGGTGCTCGTCACCGTCGCCCTTGCCGTCGAGCGCCAGCTGCCATGCACCCGCGTACCACGCCCACTCGACGCCGGCGGCGGAAAGCACGTCGCCGATGTTCTTGTGGACTTGCGGCGGCAGCGTGTTCGGGCTGTCTTCGGAGGCCAGCAGCGGATTCGTACCTGACTGCGTGCTGGTCGGCTGGTACGGCGGCATCATGGTGTTCACGGCCCAGAAGTCGGGCGTGAGCTGGCTGCGCGAGGCGTACTTGGGCTTGCCATCCATCGCGCTGCGCGGTGAATCGTCGGCCAGCTTCAGGCGCGTATCGTTCGCCTTGCCGCTTTCGGTCACCGCGATGTTGAACTGTGCGGGGCTCTTGTCCGCGTTCGGATAGAACGGCGGTTGCGCGGCCACCAGATACTGGTGATTGAGGAATGAGCCGCCGAACGTGCCCATGAACCAGTTGTCGCACAGCGTGTATTGCCGCGCGAGCTGCCACAGGCGCAGGTTCGAGGCGCTGTCGTCGTAGTGGCCCATCACCATCGCGCCGGTATCGCCCCAGGCGACGAAGCCATCGTTCCTGCCGCCGTTGATCTGGCGCTGGTTGTCGTAGAACGCGTGCACGAGATCGCGCGTCACCACACCATGCGGCAGCGGCTCGCCATCGCCCGTGCGCAGTGCCCACGGTGCATTCGGCAGGCCGGTGAGGTGATCCTGCATCACCTGGTAGTCGCGGTGATTCACCGTCTGTTTGTGGGGCGCCAGTCCATGCCAGATCGGCGGCAGCTCTTTCAGCACGGCGCCGTCGCGGTCGCGCTGCAGGTAAGCCTCGGGCTTCAGCGTGCCTAGTGGCTGTTCCACGCCCGGGAAATTGGCGAACAGGTTGTTGAAGCTGCGGTTCTCCAGATAGATCACCACGACCTGCTGGATTTCCTTGCGCAACATGGCGTCGATGGCAGCGGGTGCTGCTGGCGACGCCGACGGCTGTGCGGCCGCGGCCAATCCCTCCGTGCCACCGAGCGCGAGCGCGGCGCCGCCCAGCGCGATGCCGCCAAGCAGGCGGCGTCGCGAGGGGTCTTGCGGTGTTTCGTCAGTGGATTCGGGGGAAGGCGGGGGAGGCTGTTTGGTCACGGTGCGGCGTCGTCGTAGAAGCGGGACAGATCGGCCTTGGTTTGCTGCAAGGACGTCTGGTCAAGATAAATCATGTGACCCGAAGGATAAAAACCGAACGTGACGTTTTTGCGTTCGGCCGCTTCCAGCCCCAGATGCGTGAGGTCGAACTCGGTCGCGTAGAACGGCGTGGCCAGATCGTAATAGCCGTTGGCCGAGAACACCTTCAGGTGCGGGTTGCGACGCATCGCATCGCCGAGGTCGTCGCCCACGTAGGTCGCCTGCAGCCAGCCGCCGTTCTTCTTGCGCTTCCAGTCCCAGTTCTTGCCGATGGCGCCGTAGTTGTTGGGCAGGTAGGCGCGATCGTCGGTGAACTTCAGTTCCGTGGCGGCGTACTGGTTGAACACGGCGACATAGGCGCCGGTGATCGCATCGCTGGCGGTATCGCCGTCGGGCGTCTCGCCGGCGGCATCCGGATCGATACCCTGGAAACGGCCATCCAGACGTCCGACGGTGAGGCGCTCGTTGCGCAGCAGCTCCTTGCGGAAGCGGCTGGGGCTGATGCGCAGGTTGGCTTCCTTGATGTATTGCGGCGACAGGCCGAGATAGCGGCTCATCTGGCCGGCAACGCGATCGGCCTCTGCCGGATCGATGGTGTCGCCCTTGGCCAGCGCCAGCGTGTAGTCGCCCGAAGCGAAACGGCGCACTTCCGCGAGGAATGTGCCGATATCGGCCGGCTTGTTCGGCACCTTGTTGTGGTACCACGCAATCGCCGCCTCGGTGGGCAGGTTTACGATGTAGCCGTGGTCGATGCCCGGCGCCGCCACCGAGAAATCGAGGATCGACGACATCAGCACGACGCCGTTGAACTCCATGCCCGCTTCCTGCAGCGATTTCACCAGCACCGCGGAACGCGTGGTGCCGTAGCTTTCGCCAAACAGGAACTTGGGCGAATTCCAGCGGTTGTTGACGCTCACATAGCGCGTGATGAACTTGGTGAACGCCTCGGCGTCCTGGTCCACGCCCCACACGTCCTTGCCTTCGGTCTTGCCGGCAAGCTGCGAATAGCCGGTGCCCGGCGCATCGATGAAAACCAGGTCGGTCTTGTCGAGCAGGCTTTGATCGTTGGGCACCCAGCGATACGGCGCCGGCGGAATCGGCTTGTCGCCGTCGTTGGCCACGCGCACCGGTCCGAACGAACCCATGTGCAGCCACATGGACGAGGAGCCCGGGCCGCCGTTGTAGAAGAACGTCACCGGACGCTTGCTGTTCTTGCCGCCATCGGCGGTGTACGCGACATAGAAGAAGCTCACCGTCGGCTTGCCCTTGTCGTCGCGGATGGTGAGGCGACCGGCGGTGGCGGTGTAGCTGATAGTGCGATTGCCGACGCGCACACTGTGCTTAGTCACTACGCTGCGCTCGGGCGGCGTGGGCTGCGCGTTTTCGTCGGCGTTCTTGTCTTTGTCCTTGTCGCCGTGTTCGGACTTGGGCGCGTCCTTGGGTGTGTCGGCCGCGTGCAGCGGAAGGGTGCCCAGGGCGAGCATGGTGGCGAGGGCGAGCGTAGCGAGGTGAGGCTTGCGCATGTCAGTTCGTCTCGTTGGGCGTCAGGAGTGGGTGGTGGCGTCGTAGTAGCGAGCCAGGTCGCCCTTGAGCTGCTGCAGCGCTTCGGTGTTGAGATAAATCATGTGGCCCGACGGGTAGTACAGGAAGTGCACATTGCCGCGCAGCGACGGTTCCAGGTCCATGTGCGAGATGTCGTATTCGGTGTTGAAGAACGGCGTGGCGAAGTCGTAGTAGCCGTTCACCGAAAGCAGCTGCAGGTGCGGGTTGGTGCGCATGGCATGCGCCAGGTCGCCGGCCACGTAGGCCATCAGCAGCGGGCGCTTGATGCCGGCCGCCTGATGCTTCCAGTCCCACGACTTGTTGATGTCGCCGAAGGTCGGGCGGTAGTCCAGGTCGCTGTGGTAGTTGAGCTGGTTGACGATGTAATCGTTGAACGCGGTGACAAAGGCGCCGCTGATGCCGGTGTCGGATGCATCGTAGTCGGGCACTTCGCCTGCGGCGTCTTCATCCACGCCTTCGAAGCGTGCGTCATAGCGGCCGATGGTCCGGCGCTCGTTGCGCAACAGCTCCTTGCGGAAGCGCGACGGATCCACGCGCAGGTTGGATTCCTTGATGTATTCCACAGAGAGGCCGGTATACCCCGCGAGCTGGCGCGCCACCGCATCGGTCTCGGCGGCAGGAACGTTCTGTCCCTTGGCAAGCGCACTCGCATAAGGGCCGCTGGCAAACGCGCGCACCTGATCGATGTACGCCTTGAGATCAGCCGGCTTGTTGGCCAGCTTGTTGTGATACCACGCGGCCGCCGCATAGCTCGGCACGTAGCCGATATACATCTCGTCGTAACCCGGCATACGCATGCCGTAGTTGAGGATGGAGGACATGATGATCACGCCGTTGAACGACATGCCCTTGTCCTGCAGCGCATCCACCAGCGCACCGGAGCGCGTGGTGCCGTAGCTTTCGCCGTAGAGGAACTTCGGCGAATTCCAGCGGTTGTTGATCGTCACGTAGCGCTGGATGGCACGCGAGAACGCCGAGACGTCCTGGTCCACGCCCCAGAAATCCTTGCCTTCGGCCTTGCCGAGCGGACGCGAGTAACCGGTGCCCACGGCGTCGATAAAGACCAGGTCGGTCTTGTCCAGCAGGCTGTCGCTGTTGGCGACCAGCTTGTACGGCGCCGGCGCGGTGGCAGCGGGGCTGTCGGTGGCGATGCGCACCGGTCCGAACGAGCCCATGTGCAGCCACATCGAGGAAGAACCCGGGCCGCCGTTGTAGAGGAAGGTGACCGGCCGCTTCTCCGCCTTGCCGTCCACCGTATAGGCCACGTAGAACACGCTGGCCTGCGGCTCGCCCTTGTCGTCGCGGATGATCACGGTGCCGGCAGTGGCGGTGTAGGACACCGAGTGGCCGTTGATGCTCACGCTGTGCTTGGTGCGCACCGCGGTTTCGGTGCTCGGCGCCTGGACGTCCTCGTCCTTGCTGGCAGCCTTTTTGTCTTTGTCGGGCGGCGCATCCTTGGCCAAGGTCATGGAACAAGGCAGCAGCACAAGGCTGCCGGCCAACAGCAAGGTCAAAAGGCGGCGCATGCAATTCCCCGGGGATTGGATCGATGTAAGCCCCGAGTATGCGTATCGCGCCCAGGCGGCGACCGTGACAAAAGTACTGGTTGGCTTACTTTTCGCTGACGGGTTGTGGGTGCGAGTCCCGCAGGATCATGCGCAAGGAAGCGAGCGTTCACAAAAGAAACGCCGCGAACGCCGGGATTGTGAAAGGCGACGGGCAGGGCATGTCGCCCGGTTACCAGGCTCGTCCAGAGAGCCTGGGAACCGGGCGCATGTTTTGATCAGGACGCTGGCGCGTTGAGATAGTCCAGCGTGGCCTGCAGCATCGACGCCATGCCGATCTTCAAGGCGCCTTCGTCCATGAAGAACTTCGGCGAATGGTTGGCGGGGGCTTTGAGTGCGTCCTGTCCCACCGGCGTGGAGCCTACCCAGAAATACACGCTGGGCACCTCGTTGGCGAAGTAGGCAAAGTCTTCCGACGCCATCCAAGGCTTGGCTTCGATCACGTGATCGCCACCGATCGCTTTGCCGATGCTCTCGCGCACGCGTGCCGTGAGCGCAGGATTGTTGACCAGCACCGGGTTGCTGTCGCCCACCGGTATCTGCGTTTCCACCGTCGCGCCGTTGGCCGCCGCGATGTGCTGTGCAATATCCTTCAGATTATCGATGGCTTGCTGGCGCATGCCGGCGTCGAAGGTGCGCAGCGTGCCCTGCATTTCCACCTGGTCGGGCACGATGTTGTAGCGCGCGCCGCCTTCGATGATGCCGAAGCTGAGCACGGCCGGGTAGTCGCCGATATTGAGCTTGCGGCTGACGATGGTCTGCGCCGCGCCGATGATTTCGGAGGAGGTGACGATGGGGTCGACGCCGTTCCACGGCATCGCGCCATGTGTCTGTTTGCCGTGCACCACCATCTTGAACCAGTCCGAGCCGGCCATGGCCGGACCGGGACGCACACCCACCGTGCCGACATTGAGCGAACTGACCACGTGCATGCCGAACATCGCGTCGGGCTTGAAGTCGCGGAACACACCGTCCTTGAGCATCAGCGATGCGCCACCCTGTTCGCCCGGGGGCGCGCCTTCTTCGGCCGGCTGGAACACGAACATCACTTGGCCCGGCAAGTCCTTCCTCATGCCGGCCAGCACCGTAGCCAGGCCAAGCAGCATCGCCGTGTGCGCGTCATGCCCGCACGCATGCATCACGCCGACCGGCTTGCCGCGATATTCGCCCTTGGCCTTGGAGGCGAACGGAACATCGACGTCTTCGGTGACCGGCAAGGCATCCATATCGGCGCGGATCGCGAGCTTCGGTCCCGGCTTGCCGCCCTTGAGGATGGCGACGACGCCGGTGTGCGCGATGCCGGTGTGCACCTCCAGCCCTAGCTTCTTCAATTGCGCCGCGACGAGCGCCGAAGTGCGTGTCTCGCGATTGCTCAGCTCCGGATGCTGATGGATGTCGCGACGCCACGCGGTGACTTGCGGCAACTCGCCTTGCACGAGTTGCGTGGTGTCGGCGGCATGAGCGGTACCGGCGAGGACGGTTGCGAGAGCCAGGGCGAGCGAGGTCAGGCGCATAGGGTGTCTCCACGAATGGTGGCTCGATCCTAACGCCTGCGGCAGCTTGTTGTTGTTGTGGGAGCGCACCCTGTGCGCGACTCGCCGGGCGACAGGTTTCGCCCAGGAGCGTCGCGCACAGGGTGCGCTCCCACAAGGGAAAGCCGGGCGCCATGGAGGCCACAACCCCAGTGCTATGCTCATTCCCCGACCATCGAGGCCGACGAGATGCCCGCTGCGAGCTACGTCCATGGTGTCAGTTCCCAGCCGCTGCTCGGCGATACCGTCGGCACGCTGCTCGACCGCATCGCTGCCCGCTATCCGGAGCGTCCGGCACTGGTGGCGCGGTCCCAGGACATCCGGCTCGACTACCGGCAGTTCCATGCCGAGGTGGAGCGTGTTGCGGCCGGGCTCATGTCGCTGGGATTGCAGCGCGGCGACCGCATCGGCATCTGGGCGCCCAACCGCTACGAATGGGTAGTGCTCCAATTTGCAGCGCCCAAGCTCGGTCTGATCCTGGTCAACATCAATCCCGCTTACCGCCTGCACGAGCTGGAGTACGCGCTCAACAAGGTCCGTTGCCGTGCGCTGGTCTTGCCGCGGCGCTTCAAGACCTCGCATTACCTCGACATGCTGATGGAGCTGGCGCCGGAGCTGAGTCATGCGCAGGCAGGACTGTTGCAGTCCGAACGCCTGCCGTCGCTGCGCGAGGTGATCCTGCTCGATGATCAGGCGGCGCCGGGTACGCGTCGTTGGAGCGAGCTGGCCACCTGCGCCGACGAGACTGCGATGGCGCAGATGCGCGAGGTGCAAAGCCAGCTCAATTTCGACGACCCGGTGAATATCCAGTTCACCTCCGGCACCACCGGCGCCCCCAAGGGCGCGACGCTCACCCATCACAACATCGTCAACAACGGGTATTTCATCGGCGAGGCGATGCGGCTGACGCAGCTCGATCGATTGTGCATCCCGGTGCCGTTCTACCACTGCTTCGGCATGGTGCTGGGCAACCTCGCCTGTGTCACGCACGGAGCCTGCATGGTGATACCCGGCGAGGGCTTCGATGTGCTCGCCACGCTGGAAGCGGTACAGGAGGAGCGCTGCACCGGCCTGCATGGCGTGCCCACCATGTTCATTGCGCAGCTCGAGCACCCGCAGTTTTCCCGCTTTGACCTCAGCTCGCTGCGCACCGGCATCATGGCCGGCTCGCCGTGCCCGATCGAGGTGATGCGTCGGGTGGTGAGCGACATGCACATGAGCGAAATCACCATCGCCTACGGCATGACGGAAACCAGTCCAGTCAGCTTCCAGTCCACCACGCAGGATCCGCTGGAGCGCCGCGTCGACAGCGTGGGCCGCATCCATCCGCACGTGGAAGTGAAACTGCTGGACGAGCGCGGACGCACCGTGCCGCGTGGCACGGCGGGCGAGCTATGCACGCGTGGCTATTCCGTCATGCTCGGCTATTGGGAGGACGAGGAGCTCACCCGCGAGGCGATCGACGAGGCCCGCTGGATGCACACCGGCGACCTGGCCGTGATCGACGACGAGGGTTATTGCAGCATCGTCGGCCGGCTGAAGGACATGATCATCCGCGGCGGCGAGAATGTTTACCCGCGCGAGATCGAGGAATTCCTCTACACCCATCCCAAGGTCCAGGACGTGCAGGTGTTTGGCGTGCCCGACGAGAAGTTCGGTGAACAGGTGTGCGCGTGGGTGCGGTTGCGCGAAGGCTGCGCGTCCAGCGAGGCGGAGATCCAGAGTTATTGCCGGCATCACCTGGCCTATTTCAAGGTGCCGCATTACGTGCGCTTCGTCGACGAATTTCCGATGACGGTGACGGGGAAGGTGCAGAAGTATTTGATGCGCGAGGCGATGGCTGGAGAATTGGGCCTGCCCATGACGTGAACCCCCTGTGGGAGCGCACCCTGTGCGCGACTTCGGCTACAGAGGAAGATCGAATCTCCGCGGTCGCGCACAGGGTGCGCTCCCACAGGGTAAGGCTGGCTATTGGCCCCAGCGAACCGCGCGCCGCGACGGCATGCCTTGATGCGCGGTCAACCACGTCGGCACATCATGCGACGGCATGGGATGCGCAATATGAAACCCCTGCGCTTCATCGCAGGCCATGCCAAGCACGCTCTCGTAGATGTGCGAGGTTTCCACCCCTTCCACCACTACGCGAAAACCCATATTGCGCGACAGCTCCGCCACCGAGCGCACGATCGCTTCGTCGTGCTGGCTGGTGCCCATGCCGCGCACGAAGGACTGGTCGATTTTCAGGCTGGTGGCCGGCATCTGCCGCAGTGCGGCCAGGTTGCTGTAGCCGGTGCCGAAGTCGTCGATGGCGATGCCGGCGCCGAGCTCGCGAATCGCGGTGAGATGGCGGCGCGTGACGGCGCTGTGCTCCATCAGCGTGCTTTCGGTGAACTCGAGCTCCAGCGAATCGAGGCCGATCTTGTGCCGCTCGGCGACGCTGCGCAGGCGGCCGACCAGGTCGGCGTCCAGGTCGGTGCTGGAAACGTTGAGCGACAACTTGATGTCGTGCCCGTCGCGGCGCCAGGCGGCCAGCTGCGCGAGGCTGTGCTCCATCACCCATTGCGTCAGCGAGTGCATCAGGCCCGCACGCTCGGCCAGTGCGACGAAGTGCGCGGGAGGGATGGAGCCCAGCGTGGGATGGTGCCAGCGCGCGAGGGCTTCCACCGCCACGCAGCGGCCGGTGTCCAGGTCCACGCGGGGTTGGTAGTGCAGGTCGAGTTCGGTCCGCTCGTTCAGCGCGGCGGCCAGTTCGGTGACCAGCAGGAATTCCTGTCGCTGCTGTTCGTCCTGCATGCGGTTGTATACCGCCCAGCCGCGCGGACTCTGCTGCGCGGCATGCGAGGCGTTCATCACCAGGCGCAGCGGATCGCCACCGCGCAACTCGTTCGCATGGATCTTAAGCAGGCCCACGCCGGGCTGGATCGTCAGCGGGATGCCCAGGCAATCGAACGGCCGGCGCAGGCGCGCTACCAGATCGTCGAGGCGCGTGCTGTCATCGAGCAGGTGATGATCAGGAAGCACGGCGGCAAAACGCGTCGCGCCTACCTGATAGAGGCGCGTCTGGGGCGGTATCCATTCGATGGTGCGTGCGCCGACGGAGCGCATCAACTCATCGGCGTACGCATACCCCATGGCGCGGATGAATGCATTGAAACGCTGCACCGGCGCCACGTCGATGGCGATCACCCACGCATGCGGCACGCCTTCGTGCAGATGCTTGCGCAGATCGTCGAAGAACGCGTAACGATGCGGCAGCTGGGTGATCGGATCGGTGCGGCCAAGATAGCTGCGCAACACCACGCCGGCGCCGATCAGCGAGGCGGCGTCGCGCAGGCTGGCCTGCTCGCTCTCGTTCAATGCAGTGCGCGGCTGCGAGTCCATCACGCATAGTGCACCGATGTGCTGGCCGGTGAGCGTGCAGACCGGTTCGCTGGCAAAGAAGCGGATCGGTCCCAGGCCTGTGGTCAGTGGCAGTGCGTCGTCGCGCAGGCGCTCATCGGCAAGCGTATCGAGCACCACCTGCGATGCGAGACTGCGCGCTGCCTGCAGCAACAACGGATGCAAGGCGCGCGGTCCGCCGGACGGCAAGGCGTTGCCATCGGCAAACCAGTAAGCCGCACCGCTGTTGAGCACCAGCGCCACCTGCGGAACGCCGAGCGTCCGCGTCATCAGGCGCACCACGGCATCGAAGCCCGGCACAGCCAGGCTCTCCGCCGAAGCGGCGGCTTGCTCCGGGGATGTTTCCACGGCAGGCGGTGTTGGCTGATGCCCAGCCGCGATCTGCCCCGGACCCCATCCCGTGGTCGTGCGCATCGCCGATTGCCCCCTAAGGACTGGTGTCCCGATATGCAGGCGAGGCTACTCCAGCCGCTTCGCGGACCGCAATCTGTCAAATAGTGGTACGGCTCTTTGGGGTGTGCGTGCCTATGGCTTGATGCTGAAATCCACTTCGACAGGATACGGTGCAGGCTTGGCAGGCGGTGGCGGCAGGGTCCAGCTGGCGAAGTGGCTGGCCATGCATTGCGCCACCTGTGTCTCGGGTTGCACTGCGATGCGGGACAGACGTCCATCGGCGGCGACGTCGGCGACCAGGGTGAAAGGCGACTTGTCCGGCGGCTGGGTGGCGGCCAGACAGCTCTTGTACGCATCCGTGGTGGCGTTGCCGATGCGATCCCACATCTGCTTCTGATAGGCCGGCCCGGTGGCGGCGCCCTCGGCCAGCTTGGCCTGGGTGACGCGCGCGTGGAAATCCGCGCCAGCGTTGGGACTCAGTTGCAGGGCGAGGGCGAGCAGGATCGACATGGCGGTTCCGGCCGATGAGGAGGCATCACGTTAGCAGCAACGTCCCTTTGTAGGAGCGCACTTGTGCGCGAACGCGGCCTAATAGGCCGCCCTGCGGTCGGCGTTCGCGCACAAGTGCGCTCCTACAAAGAGGGGACGGCGATCAGGGCAGGTGTTCGCTCGCCAGATATTCCTCGCTTTGCATTTCAATCAAGCGCGATTCCGTACGGCCGAATTCCGCGCGCAAGCCCTCGCCGTCGTACAGATCGGTGATCGCTGCCGCTGCGGACAGGATGAGTTTCACGTGGCGGTCGTAGAACTCGTCGACCAATTGCACGAAGCGTCGCGCGGCATCGTCGGTATAGATGGTGAACTGCGGCACGTTGGAGATGATCACCGCCGGGCTGGTCTTGGCCAGCTCGATGTAGTCGGCCACGGCGCGCGGGCCTTCGCACAGCGCGGCAAAGTCGAACCACACGATATTGCGGGCACGCTTGCGCACCGGGATCGCGCGATCGTTGATGATCAGCTCGCCACCATCCTGTACGGCGCCTTCGGCCTGGGTGGTGAAGATGCGCGACAGCGCGCGCTCCGCTTCGGCGCTCGGCGGCGTCTGGTATACCGGGGCCTGGGTGAGTGCACGCAATCGCCAGTCGTGCGAGGAAATCATCTGCACCACGCGGCAATGCTTTTCGATCAGCGCGATGGCCGGCAGAAAGCGCGCGCGCTGCAGGCCCTCCTTGTACAGGTTCTCCGGCGCAGTGTTGGAGGTGGTGACCAGGGTCACGCCGCGCTCGAACAGCGACTGCAGCAGCGTGCCCAGGATCATGGCGTCGCCGATGTCGTTGACCAGGAATTCGTCCAGGCACAGCACGCGGCAACGCGAGGCGATGTTGGCGGCGACCTCGATCAACGGATCCTGCCGTTCGCCCAGCTCGCGCAACTGCTCATGCACCTCGCCCATGAAGCGATGGTAGTGACGGCGCAACGCCATGCCGGGCGACAGGCTCGACACGAACATATCCATCAGGAAGGTCTTGCCGCGTCCCACGCTGCCCCACAGGTACAAGCCCTGCACGCCTTCGCGGGTGTCGTTGCCCAGCAGCGATTTCAGACGTCCAAACAAGCCGTTGCCATTGCCGTTCGCCGCGGCGGCGAGCAGGGCGGCATGCATGCGGTCGAACTCGGGCAGCAAGGCCTGCTGGGCCGGATCGGCCTCCCAGCGGTGCGCGCTGACGCCTTCGTGATAACGCGCACTGGGCGCGAGCAGGTCGGAATTACTCATGGGTACGGCGGACTCTACCGATGCCAGGTGGGGACGCCGGGCATCGCATCGGGGGGAGGTCGAGCAGCATCAGTCCTGACGCAGCGGCGGCAGCCAGGGCTGCACGGCGTGCTTGATGGCGCCGCGCAGATCCATCAGGCGGCGGTGGAAGAAGTGGCTGGTTTCGGGCATGCGCACCAGTTCAGGCTTGTGCTTCATGCCGTCGATCCAGTTGAACACGGTCTGCGGGTCGACCACTTCGTCTTCCTCGCCTTGCACCACCAGCCAGGGACAGGTGGGCAGCTGGATGTCCTCGAACGGCCAGCGACCGGCCGGCGGCGCGATGCTGATCAGCGCGTCGGCGCGCAGGCGCACCGCGTTGCGGATGGAGACATAGCTGCCGAACGAGAAGCCGGCCAGCCACAGGGCGTCGTCCGGGCGGGTCCGGCGCACCCAGGCCGCCACCGCGGCCAGGTCGTCGCCCTCGCCGTTGCCATGGTCATACGTGCCTTCGGATTCGCCCGTGCCGCGGAAATTGAAGCGCACGGTGTCCAGCCCGGACTCGCGCAGCGAGCGCTCTACCATGGTCACCACCTTGTTGTGCATGGTGCCGCCCTGGAGCGGGTGCGGATGGCAGATGATGGCGGTGCCGCGGCGTGCCTCTTCGGGCACGGCCACGTCGCTCACAGCTTCTAGCTTGCCGGCGGGCCCTTCCAGCGCGAAGCTGGAGGCCTGCTCCGGAAAACGGTCGGGTTGGGTGGGGATGATCACGGGGTTCATAAGCAAGATGATAACCGCCAGCTGGCCTCGGCGTTCGGGCCGGCCGCGATGAATCATCTTGCGCACACGTTGCTGGCCGGTGACGACGAGCTGCTGCAACTGGGCGGTTTCCTGGGGGATTTCGTCCATGGACAGCCCGATCCAGCCTTGCCACAGGGCGTGATCACGGGCATTCGCCTGCATCGGGCCATCGATGTGTTTACCGATAGCCATCCTGCGGTGGCAGAGGCGCGGGCGCTGCTGCCGGCGCCGTTCCGCCGTTACGGCGGGATCCTGCTGGACATGTGGTTCGACCACCTGCTTGCGCGCGATTTCCCGCGCTGGAGCCATCACTCGCTGGAGCCCTATTCGGCCCACCTGCGCGAGCTGCTGCACCGCTATGAGCCGCTGCTGCCGCCCGGCCTGCTGCGCTTTCGCAATTACATGGAGGCGCACGCGCTGCCGGCAGGCTATGCGCGGCTCGAGGAAATGGGCGCGGCGTTTGATGGGATTTCGCATCGCTTGAGCCGGAGCAATCCGGTCGGGGAGGCGTTGCCGGTGTTGATGGGCCTGGATCGCCCGCTGCAGGCGACGTTTGAGGTGTTTTATCCGGAGTTGAGGGGGTTTGCGGGCGAGTGGTTGGGGGAGAACGGGGCGGCCAGTTAACTGGAGCGCCTTTCGTCATCCCGCCGTCGCCGGCGTCCGCTTGTTGTAGGAGCGCACTCGTGCGCGACCAGCCGACGGAGCGGCACGCCCAACGTGGCGGTCGCGCACAAGTGCGCTCCTACAAGGAGGGTGCCAGCCTGGGCGTCGGATCAAAGTTGCCGATTGGCTCTTTGTGGGAGCGCACCCTGTGCGCGACAAGCCTACGGAGCAGCACACCCAGGCGTGGCAGTCGCGCACAGGGTGCGCTCCCACAGATAAGCAACGACGCTAGACGGAGAAGGGACCAGGCAAACTCAATTCACCGCTTCCTTCCCATCCTCTTTGTAAACCACGCCACCCTTCATCACGAAGTTCACCTTCTGCATCACGGTGATGTCTTCGATCGGGTTGCCGGGCACGGCGATGATGTCGGCCATGCGGCCCACGGCGATCTGGCCCAGTTCGTTCTGTTTGTGCAGCAGTTCGGCGGCATGGGTGGTGGCGGCTTGCAGCACGAACATCGGCGGCATGCCGGCTTGCACCATGTATTGGAACTCCTTGGCGTTCTGGCCGTGCGGATAGACGGCGGCATCCGTGCCGAAGGCGATCTTCACGCCGGCCTTGTAGGCCTTGCCGGCGGTGGTCTGGATGATCGGGCCCACCTGCAGCGCCTTGGCGGCGACTTGCGGCGGGTAGTAGCCGGGTTTGGCGGCCATTTCCTGCACGTACTTGCCGGCGATGATGGTGGGCACGTACCAGGTGCCGTGTTCCTTCATCAGCTTCATGTCCTCATCGTTCATGAAGGTACCGTGCTCGATCGAATCGACGCCGGCCAACACCGCGCGGCGGATCGCTTCGGCGCCGTGCGCGTGCGCGGCCACGGTGAAGCCGTAGTCGTGAGCGGCGGTGACCACAGCCTTGATTTCTTCGATGGTCATCTGCGCGTTGTCGGCGCTGCTGCTTTCGTCGAGCACGCCGCCGGAGGGCATGATCTTGATGACGTCCACGCCATCCTTGTAGTGCTGGCGCACGGCCTTATAGGCGTCGTCGGCGCTGTTGATGATGCCGTCCTTGGGGCCGGGATTGCCGGCCAGGTCCATGCGATAGCCGTCGGTGGGGTCGGCATGGCCGCCGGTGCTGCCGATCGGCCGGCCGGCGGTGAAGATGCGCGGACCCGGCACGATGCCGGCATTGATGGCATTGCGCAGCGAAATGGATTCGTTGCCCGCGTCGCCGAGATTGCGCACCGCGGTAAAGCCGGCCATCAGCGTGCGGCGCGCGTAAACGGTCGAGCGGATCGCGTAGTCGGAAATATTCCAGCGGAACTGATCGGTGTAACCGGAGGGGCTGGTTTCGCTGGTGAGATGCGTGTGTGCGTCGATCAGGCCGGGCAGGCAGGTGCCGTTGATGAACTTCTCAAAGCGAAAGCTCGCGCCCGAGGTCTTGGCGGCGTTGGCGTAGGAGCTGTAGTCGACGAAGCCGGACTTGATCTCCTTGACCTGCTTGCCTTCGATCACCAGCGTGGTTTCGCCCAGCAGCTTGCCCGCGGCGGTGTCGACCAGGTGCGCACACTGCAGCACGGTGACGTCCGGCGGAGACTGCGCGGGTTCGGCCGCAATGGCGGTGGGCAGCGCAAGGGCTGCAGCGATGGCGAAGGCAACGCGTGTGGTCATGATGAGCTCCCCGGGTGAAGCGCTCATCTTAGGGTGAGACCGGGGCGGCCGACCCATGACGAACTACCTATATGGGGTCGCGATGCGTGGGTCGGTTCGTCCTGCTGGATCTTGCGACGTGGCCGCAAAGGAAGCCGTCATCCCGACACTCGCCCCCTCACTTGGGGTGCGCCGGGATGACGATAGGAGGTGGCAGCGATGCCGCCTCAGTCCTTCGACGGCGTATCACCGTTCGCGCTCTCTTCCACCGTCGCCGTTTCCACCACCGTCGCCTCGACCGGCGCATGTTCATGCTGCTCCGCCGCCACATGGCGTTCGTGCAGTGCCTCGCTGGTGGCATCGGCGGGCAGCGGCTTTTCGGGCGATGCATCCTTCTCGCCGTCGCCGCCGGGGGTGATCTTGAGGATGGAGTGGCGTACCTCGCGGGAAAGGATCACGCGGGCATCGCGCACCATGCCCTCAAGCGCGGTGTCGTAGTCGAGCTTGCCGGCGTCGTCAGTCCACACGATGCGGTTCTCGCGCAGCTTCTGGATGAAGCCGCGGAACAGCGCCTTGTCGAAGAACTCCGGCGCCGACAATTCGTTGAGCATGCTCAGGCGCTGGGCGGTGAGCGTGCAGGCGTTCTCAAGCTCGGCCGAAGAGAGCGTATGCGGCCCGTTCTTCACCAGCGCGGCGATGGTGATGTAGTAGCGCTCGAACGCCTGGATCAGGCTGCGCGCAATGATCTTGAGCTGGAACGCCGCATCGTCCTGGCCCGGGCCGCGCTCGAGCACGCGGCCGTCGCCGGTCGCTTCGAGCAGCCCGCGGCGCACGAAGAAATCGATGGTGGCCTGCAGCTGTGCGCAGAACCCGTCGGCATCCCACGGCAGGAACAGCTCGCCCTGGATGAACGGATAAATGATGCGGCCCAGGCGCAGCACCGAGGCGCGCGACATGCGGCGATTGTTGAGGAAGCACGAAGCCACCCACGCCGCCGTGGCCGTGAGGTGCAGCACGTTGTTGCGGAAATAGCTCAGCAACACCGCCTGCTCGTCTTCGGTCACCAGCACGTCGCCCAGCGGATGGCGCACGCGGCGGATCCAGCCCATCTGTTCGCCGTAGGCGATGATGCCAGCCGGGTCCATCGCGGTGAGCGTCATGCGGTCTGAATAAGGCAGCTCTTCCAGCAGTCCCTTCATCAGCTCGAGTTGCGCGAGCAGATCGTTCTCCGCCATCGCGTGCTTGGGCGTGGCGAGCAGCGCCAGCGCCAGCAGGTTGATGGGGTTCATGTCCGCGGCGCGGTTGATGTTGATCTGGATCTTGTCGGCCAGATCGTCCACCACGCGGCCCAGCCACTCGGGCTTGGCATCGGGATCGTCGGTACGCCAGTCGGGACTGGCGGCGTCGAGCATGGGGTTGAGTTCGATCGGCTCGCCGAAATTCAGCGCGACGTGCCCATAGCGCTGGCGCAGCACCTTGAGTCCGCGCAGCAGGCCGATCAGCGATTCCTTCTCCTTGGGCTTGCCGGAGAGTTCGCCGATATAGCTCTTGCCCTCCATCAGCTTCTCGTAGCCGATGTATACAGGCTGGAACAACACCGGGCGGCGCGGCGCGCGCAGGAAGGCACGCACCGTCATCGCCAGCATGCCCGCGCGCGGCGCCAGCAGGCGGCCCGTGCGCGAGCGGCCGCCTTCGATGAAGTACTCCATCGGTACGCCGCGATCGATCAGCTGCGCCACGTATTCATTGAACACCACCGAATACAGCGCATTGCCCTTGAAGCTGCGGCGCAGGAAGAACGCGCCGCCGCGCCGCAGGATCGGTCCGATCACCGGCAGATTGAGATTCACGCCCGCCGCGATATGCGGCACCACCACGCCGGACATATGCAGCTGATACGACATCAGCAGATAGTCCGCATGGCTGCGATGGCAGGGCACATAAACCACTTCGTGACCGGGCGCGGCAGCACGGGCCTTTTCGAAGTGATGCATGGCGATGCCGTCGTACAGCTTGTTCCAGAAATTCGAAAGCAGGAACGAGGCCGAGCGCACCACCGGGTGCGAATAGTCGGCGGCAATCTCCATCACCAGGTCGTGTGCACGACGCCATGCCTTGGCCTGGCTGATGTTTTCCTTCGCGGCCGTGGCGGCGATGGCGGCGCGCACCGGCTCGGCGTTCAACACCGAATCGACCACGGTGCGGCGATGCGACAGATCGGGACCGATCACCGCCGCGCGGATGCGGCGGAAGTGCGTGCGCAGCACGCGGGCGATCTTGCGGGTGAGGCGTTCCGGGCGGATCTCGCCCGCTTCGTTGACTACCGTGCGCAGCGATACCGGGGTGGAGAAATGCACTACCGTGTCGCGGCCATTGAGCAGCAGCGCCAGCATGCGGCGGAAACGGCCGACGACGACCCAGTTTTCCGAAAACAGCACGCTGAACCAGCCTGACTCGCGGGTGGGCGCGCGACCGACATAGATGGACACGGGCACGATCTGCACGTCGCGCTCGGGGTCGCCTTCCAGCGAGCGCACCAGCTGGCCCAACGGTTCGCTGGGCGAGCGCTTGCGGCTGCGGCCGAACAGCCAGCCGTCGCGGCGGGCCAGGGCAAACACCGAGCGCTTGCGGCGCGTACCCGAGAGCGGCGCCATCGGCGACGGCAAGCCGGCCTCGCGGCAGGCGCGCTCCAGGATCAGGGCATCGGAAAAGCCATCGCGCTCGATCACATAGCAAACCGGTATGCCCGCCTTGAGCAAGGCGGCCGGTTCGGCGGGATCGCGGCGGATGCGCATCCAGGGTTCGAGCAACTGCCCGGCCAGGTTGAACCACCAGGGCGCGCGGCTACGGGCGGGAGAGTCCGTGGTCGACATATTCTGCATTCCCCAATTGTAACTGGTGCGACCCGGTGACCCGGAGTGTTGGCGGTCTGGCGGGGTCGGTCATGCGCCTGCTGACCCAACGCAAACGGCACTCATGGCGCCGCTCCGGCCTTTTACCGGAGCCGAAGTAAACAAGGTGTTTTGGCGGGGCTCAGTGCTTGGCCGGCGGCTTCGTCGTCATGGCCTGGATAGGCGTGCTGACGCTGGCCGGCATCGCCGGCGCCGGAACACTGCCAGCGGGAGCGGGCGGAGCAAGCAGGCGCTCATGCGCCTCGCGCACGTTCTTGAGCACATCCTCGCTATACCAGCGCCCGTCCTGTTCGATCAGATCGGATTCGGTGGTCAACGGCTTGCCCAGCAAGGTGTAGTCGATGCGCACATGGGCATGGCCGTTGCGGTTCTCCACCGTGCTGACCTTGGCCGAATCGAGCGTGTCGTCGACCGACAAGCCATACACCGCCAGCGCCTGCTTGATGCCCAGGAAGCCGGCGCTGTACTTCTGCATCGCCGTGTCGAAGTCCATCGCCTTCAGCTGCTCGGGCGTCTTCAGGTCGAGCTTGCGGGCGGTGGCGACGGCGATGCCGACCACCTGCTTGGCGCGCGCCTGGTCAAACCACGGCACGGTCTGGGCCCACGGCGCGAGCACGTTGATAACCTCGGTGGCCTGCTGCTTCTGCGGGTTGGTGAGGTCCTTGCTCTGCGACACGCCAGTGGCGGCAATCGCCTGGAAGATGCCGATCATCACCGGCACCTGGTCCTGGTACTGCGCCTGCAGCTGGGCCAGCTTGGGCTTGGCCACTGCGTAGAGCTTGGTTTCGGCATCGGGCGCGGTGAGCTGCTTCATGGTCTTGATGAAGTCCGCGCGGTCTTCTGGCGTCAGCGGGTGCTCGTCGGGACGTGGGCGCGTCCAGTCGGCGCGCAGCGTGTCGTAGTCGGCCGGGGGCAGGGCGTGCTTCCAGAAGCCGGCGAAGTCGCCGGTCTTGATCAGCGCAATCGACTGCTGCACCGACGCCTCGGGCGTATCGCCGCCGACCACCACCGGCACCGGTCCGACGGTCTTGTGGTGCGAGGTCATGAACAGCGCGGCCGCCGTGGCCAGCACCAGCAGGGCAATGAACGCACCAACGGCGTAGTAGACGGATGAGCGACGCATGGAATCTCGTTTGGTGGCGCCAGGCGACGCGAGGCGGTCGGCTGAGCGTAAGGGTGTCGACTCTGCGTGAACAAGAGGCGTGACACCAAGTTGGGAGCCCGTTCAAGCGCTCTTTAAGTAGCACCAAAAGAAAACCCCGCGGGCGTTGAGCCTCACGGGGTAATCCGGCAGAGCCGGAAGGGAAATGGCCTTGCCTGCGGAGTTATCAAGGTCAGCAGGTGTCAGCGGGGAGGATGTTACTTCCCCGTCAAACTTAAAGCAATACTTTAGGTTTAAGCTCGTAAGTCGTTGTTTTTACTTGACAGAAATCAGTCAAAACGCAGCGACTGGATCTTCTGGCGGCGACGTTCGTCGCGCGGGGCCGTGTAGTCATTATTAAACAGAGCGGGCTCCCATGCGCCATAGGTCGGGTTGGGCAGCACGAACCAGCGGGTGCCGATCCAGTCCATATAGGGCTTCATGGCCTTCTGACGGCCTTCGGCGTTATTGGCCAGAACGGTCACAAAATCGCCGATCTGGTCGCCAAACTGCATCAATACGCGATATTTGTGGCTGATCAGCTGACGGCGGCAGCCCTTCTCGGTGCCGATCTGTTCGCAGTCTTCGACAAAGGTGCCCAGGCCCAGGAAGGACTCCGGACCGGCCACCGGCAGGCCGGCCTTGCGCAGATTGGCCAGGGTCGCCTGGTCCAGGTCCTTGGCGCGGTTGGAGATGTAGATCACCGCGATGCCGTGCTTGGCGGCGAACTGGGTGAACTCCACCACGCCCGGCAGGGCGCGGGCGCGCTGCTCGTTGCACCAGGCCGCCCAGTCGGCCTCGTTGTACTCGCCGCCGCTCTTGATCAGGCGTGCCTGGTAGGGCGAGTTGTCGAGCACGGTTTCGTCGATGTCGAGCACCACGGCCGGCTTGAGGTCCTTGACCGGCGCCACGCGGTCGTCCTTGGGCAGCGCATCCCACTGCTTGTCGGCCAGGGCGGCCGGCAGGCGGGCCTGCGCGTCGCGGTAGGTCTGCAGATAGATCAGATCATGCTCGATCGCCGTCTGGCTCCAGGCGACCGCATTGAGGTTGTCATCGGCCGGCGTCCTGGGCGTCGGCGCGGCGGCAACCGGGGCGACCGGTGCAGGCGTCTTGGTCGGGGTGGACGTGGAACAACCGGCAAGCAGGACCAGGGCGGCAAGCGCCGCCGACAAACGAACGGACATAGAGGATTCCCGAGTAAACAGAGCGCGCAGAATCGGACAAGTTTACGACAGGGGCGTGTCGACGCCGCCTCTGCGCGCGCCCTGGCCGCCTGCTTCGTGGGTACAACGACAGGGCTGGCGGCCCTCATCGGCTACTGACAGACTGCCTCCCATCCCCGCCGCCGCATGAAGTTGCATGGAACCTGCCCAGAACGTCCGTCCGCCGTCGTCGGCCATCCGCATCACCAGCTATGTGCTGGCCGGCCTCGCGCTGGTGCTGGTGTTGGGATTGCGACTTCTGCCTGCGTTGTTCGCCGGCCTGCTGGTCTACGAGCTGGTGCAATCGACCGCGCCGCTGCTGGGCAAGCGGGTGCCCGGCGACCGCGCGCGGGTGCTGGTGGTGGCCTTGCTCGCCACCATCGTGGTGGGTTTGCTGGTGTTGCTGATCCTTGGCGCGGTGAGTTTTCTGCGCAATGAAATCGGCAACCCCGAGCTGTTGTGGCAACAGCAATTGATGCCGCTGGTGGAGAAGGCACGCGAGCAGTTGCCAGGGACCGTGGTCGGCTGGTTGCCCGACAGCGTCGACGACTTGCGCGTGATGGCGCTGGAACTCACGCGCAAGCACTCGGTGAGCCTGCAGACCATCGGCAAGGAGGCGGCGCGCGTCTTCGTGCACATCCTGATCGGCATGGTGCTCGGCGCCATCGTGGCGCTCAGCCGCGCGCGTCCGGCGCATCAAGTCGGCCCGCTGGCTTCTGCGCTGGGCCTGCGTGCGCAGCGACTGGCGGAAGCATTCCACAACATCGTTTTCGCGCAGATCAAGATTTCGCTGCTCAACACGACATTTACCGCGATTTTCCTGCTCGGCGTGTTGCCGTTGATGGACATCCACGTGCCGCTGGCCAAGACCTTGGTGGTGGTGACCTTCATCGTTGGCTTGCTGCCGGTGATCGGCAATCTGATTTCCAACACGGCGATCACCATTGCGGGCTTGTCGATTTCGCTGGGCGTCGGTATTGCGGCGCTCGGCTTTCTCATCCTGATCCACAAGCTCGAGTATTTCCTCAATGCACGTATCGTGGGCAGCCAGATCCGCGCGCGTGCGTGGGAGTTGCTGGTGGCCATGTTGCTGATGGAAGCCGCCTTTGGACTGGCCGGCCTGATTGCCGCGCCGATCTACTACGCCTATCTCAAGAGCGAGCTTGAAGCCGAACGGCTGATCTGAGTCGCCGCGCGCGTACTCGCGCGCCAACGCAAAAAACCACGCAGCGTCCGTTCGCACTTGCGAAGGGGCGCAGTGTGTTGCGCACCATCAGTAGTGACCTGCGAATTCCAGCGCTTTCCTGCGAGCGCATCGCAACTCTCAAGTGCAAGAAAATAGTTATTGCGCTTCAATTACTTGCGAGTTTCTTGGGGCTGTTGCGACGCGCCTTCTTCGTGTTAGAAAGCCAAACAGGTGATTTCATTTGGGCGTCCAAATGATGACAACCCCGCGGGAGACGGGGGCGCCGAAATCATCGGGCGTGCGAAGACGCGCGTGTGGGACATCCATTCATAGATTCGATGTAGGGGAGATCCATGTTGAAGTCCAAGCTCACGGCCGCCGTGCTGGCGGCCTTGGCGTTCGGCTGCGCGCCAGCCTTCGCCGCAACTACCGATGCAAGCAGCAACGCCCAGCCGGGCAGTGCCGCTGCGACGGGTTCGAACGCCGACGCGGCGCAGGACCAGTCCACCGATACCGATGCGCAAAAGAAGGCCAAACGCCTCGATGCGGTCACCGTCAGCGGCACGCTGATCAACAATGCGCAGATCCAGACCGCCGCGCCGATCTACACGATCACCAGCCAGGAAATCAAAGCCCGCGGCTTCAACAGCGTGGCTGAAGTGCTGCAGAGCTCGGTGTTGTCCACCGGTTCCGTGCAGGGCCCGCAGGCCAGCGGCGGTTTCACCCAGGGTGCGCAGACCATCAGCCTGTACGGCTTGAATCCCGAGTACACGCTGACCCTGATCGATGGCCGGCCGATCACCCAGTTCGGCCAGCTGTACAACGGGCAGAGCAACTTCACCAATATCTCCAACATCCCGTTGGCGATGATCGACCACATCGACGTGCTGCCCGGCGGCGCCTCGTCCATCTACGGTTCGCAGGCCATTGCCGGCGTCGTCAACATCGTGACCAAGCAGCACATGGATGGCGCCGAAGTGCTGGTGCGCGCGGGCGGCTATGACGGCGGCGGCGGCTCCAGCCAGCGTTTGTCGCTGACCTTCGGCCACCAGTTCGGCAAGCTCGACGTGCTCGGTGCGGTCGAATTCGACAACCAGTCGCCGATCTGGGCGTACCAGCGCTCGTTCACCGCGACCAATCCCACGCCGGTCACGGTGGCGCGCGTGCTCGACTACGGCACGCTCGATACGTACACCGGCGCCGTGCAGGGCTATATCAGCCCACAGGATAACTGCGCCGCGATGAGCGGCCTGTTCAAGGGCACCACGGTCAACGCGCATTCGACCGACACCAGCCGCACCGGCACCTTCTGCGGTTCGAACGACGTCTACGGCTACACCACGCTGCTCAATCAGAGCCGCAGCTACGACGGCATGCTGAAGCTCAAGTACAACGTCAACGATTACGTGCGTCTGTACGGCGACGCGCTGGTCGATTGGCAGCAGCAGAAGTGGACGCCTGGCTCGGACTACAACTGGTGGGGTCCGATCGACTATCCGGGCGGGCTGATCGAAGACACCAACGGCCACATCCTCTATCCCGAGCGTGTGTTCGGCCCGGAAGAAGTGGGCAACAACTACTACAACCAGCTTGGCCGCCAGGATGACCTGATGTACCAGGCCGACATCGGCGCGAACGGCAGCTTCGGCGATTCGAACTGGTTGTGGGACATTTACTTCGTGCGTTCCGGCGACCGCACCACCTCAAGCACGCCGGAGCGCATGACGACTGCGGTGGACAACTACTTCGGCAACATTCTTGGTCCGCAGATGGGCAACGACCCCAACACCGGCCTGAACGTCTACAACCCGAACTATGCGCAGTTCTATACCCCGCTGACCCCGGCCCAGCTGGCCAGCTTCATGCAGAACATCAGCAGCGAATCCAACACCTGGGTCAACAACACGCGCGCCACCGTGAGCAACAGCAGCCTGTTCTCGCTGCCGGGCGGCGATGCGGCGTTGGCCGTGCTGGTGGAAGGCGGCAGCCAGGCCTGGTACGAGCCGATCAATCCGCTGATCTTGAACAACGAAGTGTGGGGGCTTACCGGAACTTCCGGTGGCGGCACGCGCAGCCACGCGGCGTCGGCGTTCGAGTTCAATGCGCCGATCTGGAAGATGCTCACGGTCGATCTGTCCGGTCGCTATGACCACTACAGCACCTCCGATAGCGACACGGGCAAGTTCACCTACAAGGCAGGCCTGGAATTCCGTCCCTGGGAAACGCTGCTGTTGCGTGGCAACTACTCCACCTCGTTCCTTGCGCCCGACATGTCGGCGCTGTTCCTGGGACCGAGCGGCAACTACCAGAACGTCACCGACTACTATCTGTGCCAGACGCAGGGCAACGGCCAGAACTGCAGCCAGAACTACACCACCGAAGTGTCGGGCACGACGTTGTCCAATCCCAAGCTCAAGCCGACCACGGCCAAGAGTTGGTCCGCAGGCTTCGTGTGGGCGCCGATCAACAACCTCAGCATCACCGCCGACTACCTGCACATCAACATCAGCAACGAGGTGGCCCCACAGCCGGCCGATCTGCTGATGAAGGAAAACGCGCAGTGCCTGGAAGGCCAGCTGCCGGCCAATTCGCCGGACTGCCTGGCGGCGACCTCGCAAGTGGTGCGTGACCAGTTCACCGGCCAGGTCACCAGCATCACCCAGTACTACATCAATGTGTCGAGCGAGCAGACCGAGTCGGTGACCTCGCAGATCAAATACCTGTTCAACCCCAGCCCCGTCGGCCAGTTCAACCTGCAGCTCGACTGGAACGACATGCTCAAGCATGCCTACCAGATCTACCCGGGCGGCCCGACCATCAACCAGCTCACCAATCCCCTGTACAGCTCGGAATTCAAGAGCATCGTCAGCGGCGCACTGGGCTGGTCGTTCCACGACACCTGGTCGAGCACGGTGTACTACCACCGCGATGGACCGTCGCCGAACTACACCGGCCTGATCAACGGTCCGAACTACCCCGGCGATGCCAAGGTGGCGCCGTGGATCACCTGGAACTGGAGCGTCACCTACTCGCCTACCAAGGACGTGGACGTGTCGTTGTTGACCAACAACGTGTTCAACAAGATGCCGCCCAAGGACGGCTCCTATGCCGGCACCTATCCGTACTACAACAACGAGAACTACAACGTTTACGGTCGCGAAGTGATGCTGCAGCTGCAGTGGCGTTTCGGGGGCCATACCAGCAACGGTTGATGTCCCGCGACGTGATCTGACCCCAGCAAGCCGAGTCCTCCGCTTGCACGCGAAAGCCCCGCCAGACTGGCGGGGCTTTTTTTTTTTTGGTCCATACGCCTGCGTTCCAGCAGGCTTTGGTGAAAGCGCTCTCGGCCTTTACGGGGCGTTTTGTAGGAAAAACCCTACAGGCTGTTGTCACATTCCTTCAAAAAAAATACGCAAATTCACACACTTACGAATTCGCAAGAACAAACGGTTGTGTAAAAAATTTGTCCCGTGCTAAACGTAATTTTACGGTTTGTTCAGCAAGCCGTCAGCTAAACAAGCCGTAAGCGCTAACGCTTTTTCAACGTAGGGATGTGTCGGGGGAGAGCCGGCACAACTCAGAACGCGGCAGCAAACGATCACAAATCTTTGCTTTTTAGTAGGGGAGACAACATGTTGAAGTCCAAGCTCGCGGTTGCCGTGCTGGCAGCCATGGCGTTCGGTTATTCGTCGGTTTATGCGGCCGATGCGCCGTCACCGATGCCGCAGGATTCCTCGGGCACGCAAAGCCAGCCGCAGGATAGCGCCGACGCCAAGAAGGCCAAGAAGCTGGAGGCCGTCACGGTCACCGGCTCACTGATTCCGCAGTCGCAGGTGGAAACGGCGCAACCGGTGATCAGCATCACTGCGGAAGATCTCAAGGCACGCGGTTTCACTACGGTGGCCGAGGCGCTGCAACAGGCTTCGTTCGCGACGGGTAGTGTGCAGGGCCCGCAGAACAACAACTCGTTCACCACTGGTGCGCAGACCCTGAGCATGTTCGGTCTGCCGGTGGGCTTCACCAAATACCTGATCGACGGCCGGCCGATGGGCGACTTCCCCGGCCTGTACAACGGCAGCGACATCTTCAACAACCTGAGCAACATCCCGATGGAGATGGTCGATCACATCGACGTTCTTCCGGGTGGCCAGTCGTCGCTGTACGGCTCCGATGCCATCGCTGGCGTCGTCAACATCGTGCTCAAGAAGCACGTGGACGCACCGACCATCGACGTGCGCGCGGGCGGCTACAGCGAGGGCGGCGGTTCGAGTCAGCGCATCAGCTTTGCCGACAGCTTCACCTTCGGCAAGTTCAACACCATGATCGGTGTGCAGTACGAGCAGAAGAAGCCGATCTGGGGCTATCAGCGCGACCTGACCAAGCAGTACTTCACCGACGGTACGACGCCGCCGACCGCATCGCGCGACTATCTGTTCGCGAGCGGCTTGACTGGCAAGTATCTTTTCCTTGATCCGAACAACTGCTCCACGGTGGCCAGCGGCTACGGCGGCACCGAAGCGAAGCAGAACCGCGCGGGCAAGGGTGACTACTGCGGCTCGCAGTACAGTGCCGGCTACGCGACGCTTGGCAATGACGACAAGACCGCGAACCTTTATTCGCACTCCACCTTCGACGTCAGCGACAACCTGCAGCTCTACGGCGACCTGCTCTACAACTACGAAGAGCAGAAGTTCACCTCGGGCAGCAACACCACGTTCTGGGGTACCAGCGTTGCCACCGCCGGCAGCACGGCGGGCTACTTCTGGGATCCGACGCGCAATGGCGGCAACGGTGACCTGGTTCTGGCGCAGAAAATCTTCACGCCGGAAGAAGTGGGTGGCTTCTCCAACATCATGAGCAAGCAGTACGACAGCTCGTACATGTTGACCTTGGGTGGCAAGGGTACGTTCGGCCAGTCCAACTGGGACTACGATCTGGGCTTCACCCACTCCGACGATCAGCTGACCAACCGCGACTTCGCGCGCTTCACCGGACCGATCGAAAAGTACTTCTCCGATCACGTCATGGGTCGCCAGCAGGGCACGTATTCGGGCTATCCGGTGTTCACGCCCAACTACGCGGCGCTGTACAACCAGATATCCACGTCGGACTTCCGTAGCTTCACCGGCTACACCACGTCCCATGCCAAGACCTGGGATAACCTGCTCCGCGGCCAGGTGACCAACCAGTCCTTGTTCCAGATTGGCGGCGGTGAGGCCGGCCTCGCCTTGGTCATGGAAGGCGGCAATCAGGGTTGGGATTCCACGCCGGATCCGCGCCTGCTGGAGACCATCACCGACATCAACGGCAATCAGCAGAGCTACGTCTACGGCACCAGCGCCACGCCCGGTGCGGGCCATCGTTCGCGCTTTGCGACCACGGCCGAGTTGCGCCTGCCGTTGCTGGAACAGGTCACCATGGATCTGTCCACGCGTTACGACGCCTACAAAGTCGACAGCCAGACCGTGGATCACACCACGTTCAACGCGGGTATCGAGTACCGTCCGTTCGAAACACTGTTGCTGCGCGGTCGTTACGGTTCGGCGTTCAAGGTGCCTACGCTGGCCGATGAATTCCAGCGACCCAGCGGTTACTACGACTCGGTCACCGACTACCTCAACTGCGCACGCCTTGGCTTTGCGCCGGCCGTGGCGCCGACCAAGTGCCCCATCCCGTACGACGCCACGCAGTATCAGGGCCTGACCTATGGCAACCCGGCGCTGCAGCCGATCACCGCCAAGGTGTGGAGCTACGGCTTCGTGTGGGCACCGATCGAGCGCATGTCCGTCAGTGCCGACTATCTGCATTGGGACATCAACAACGAAGTCACCCAGGTCGATCCGGACAAGCTGTCCCAGACCGAATACCTGTGCGACACCGGCACGCTGGATCCCAAGTCGGGCACCTGCGCGCAGGCTTTCAACCTGATCACTCGCGGACCGGGCAAGGGCAATCTGCTGGGCCAGATCACCAATATTTCCACGCCCAAGCTCAACCTGGCCAACGAGCAGGTCAACGCCGTCACAGCGAACTTCAGCTACCTGCAGCCGATCGGCGCGTTCGGCAACCTGGCCGCTCAGCTGTCCTACTCGGACATCCTCAAGCACACGACCCAGGACTTTGTGATCGATCCGAAGATCGACGTGCTGCGCGAGCCGTTCTACAGCACGGACTTCAAGTCCAAGGTCAACGGCTCGCTCACCTGGTCGCTCGACCAGTGGAGCGCGACGGCGTACTTCAACCGCTATGGCAGCACGCCGAACTACCTGGCCAGCGTGCTGAACAGCTATGAAGCACCGGGCACCGGCAAGCTGCCGCCGTGGATCCTGTACAACGTCAGCGTGACGTACAACCCCATCAGGAGCCTCGGGCTCTCGCTGCTGGTGAACAACGTGTTCAACAAGATGCCGCCCAAGGACGACAGCTATCCCGGCACGACCAACCAGCCGTATAACACGCTCAACTACAGCGTGTACGGCCGCGCGATCTACCTGGAAGCGAAGTACAGCTTTGGCGGGACTGCCAAGTAATCGGCAACGGTTGCCTGGTATTGGAACGGCCCCGCGAAAGCGGGGCCGTTTTCATTTTGAGGCTTGGCGCGCCTAGCGTTCGAACGCGACGCCTGCCTTCTCAAGCACATCGAACAGCGGCAACAGCTGCGCCTCGTACTTCTTCCAGCGCCGGATGGCTGTTCGATACATGGGTGCACGAACCTGTACGGCGCTTGCCGTATTCACCGGTGCATCGTTCTTCTCGAACTGCAGGCAGCGCTCGTCCCACGAAAGACCGCAGAATTCGAGTACGCGACGGGTGTGTTCCTCTTGCGAGTCCACCAGCGCTTCATATTCCACTTCAAGAATGCGGCCAGGAAGCACGCCTCGCCAGTGCGCCATCAGGCGATCGAACAAGGCGAAATAGCGCCCCGTGTCCAACAGGTCGAACGAATAGCCGTAGAGCGGCGACAGCTGCGAAAACAGCTGGCGGAAGTTGCTCAGGCAGGTGTCGATGGGGTCGCGGCGCAGGCAGACGATCCGCGCGTTGGGCAAGGCGTGGGCGATGTGACCCGCATACAGAAAGTTGTGCGGCAGCTTGTCGATGAAGCGGGGGCGCTGTGAGGTTGCCGGCCGTGTGCTGGCAAGGTAATCGGCGCCTAGCTTCGCCCAGTCGATATTTCCGGCGCGCGCGATGGTATCCCGGTCGATCATCGGGAACGTCGTACTGCCGCTGAGGCGCTTCAGCACGGCGCCGAAGTTCTGCAGCTCGCCGGCCGAATAGACATCCGGATGGCTGGAAATGATGCGCTCGACCAGCGTCGTGCCCGAACGCGGCATGCCGATGATGAAGATGGGTTCGCGGGTCGGATCGCCCGAGGTCGTGGCCATCGGCTCGGGAAACTGCCGCGTTATCGCATCAAACAAGGCTTCATCGGTGTGGATGGCATATCCGCGCGCCTCCTTGCCCGCCGACTTGCCCTTGACCAGACGCTCGAAGGCCGCGCCGTACTCGCCCAGGTCTTCGTGCTCTTTCGCCAATGCCATGTTGACGAAGGTCTGCGCGTTGACGTCCTGTACGTGGGAGTCAGCCAGATGCTCAAGGCGCGGGATGTGATTGCTCTCGCGTGTCTGGCGCCGCAGCTGCGCCAGCGTAAGGTGAGCTCCCCAGAAGGTCGGGTCGATGGCGATGCAACTTTCCAGCGCTTCTTCCGCCGCCGGTAGATCGCCAATGGCAACCAGCGCCGTGGCCAGATTGAAGCGATAGGGAGCATGTTGCGGCATCAACGACACGGCGCCACGGAATGCCGCGGCTGCACGTTCGTGCATATGCGCCTGTGTGTAGATCACGCCCAGCGTGTCCAGCGTGAACGGGTCCGACGGGCGCAACGCCATCGCCTTGTCCGCCGCCTGCAATGCCTCGCGCGAGCGCCGCACCACGGTCAAGGCCTTGGCGAACTGGGTCGCATAATCCGCGCGCTCGGGTGCAAGATCCGACGCCTTGTGCAGAAAGCCCAGGGCCAGGGGCAGTTCTTCCAGCTCAAGGAAGGTCACGCCGGTGATATAGCAGACGCCCGGATCGTTCGGGACCAGGGGCAGCAGGCGCCCGGAGATGGCGCGGGCCTGCTGCCATTGCCTGCGGTTGAACGCGTCGACCAGTTGCGCGTAGAGCTGAGCCGGTTCCGCCATGACTATCCGAATCGGTTTGATATGTCGCCCGATTCTATGTGAGGGCCCGGCGCTTTGGGCGACTTAGCCGCCGGCCAGCATGGCGGCAATCTTCGCCATATGCGATTGCGCCGTCTCGCGCACCACTTCCTTGTCCGCTTCCGGGTCCTTGCCCTGCCAGTGCAGATCGTCCTGCGGCAGCTCGTGCAGGAAGCGGCTGGGCTGATTGCTGTGGACTTCGCCGTAGCGCTTGGTCTTGGCCGACCAGGACAGGGTGAGCATTTCCTTGGCTCGGGTGATGCCCACGTACATCAGGCGGCGCTCTTCGTCGATGCGGCCCTCGTCGATGGCGCCATCGTGCGGCAGCGTGCCTTCTTCGCAGCCCACGATGAAGACGAAGCGGAACTCCAGTCCCTTGGCCGCGTGCAGCGTCATCATGCGCACGGCATTGCCCGGCTCGTCGCGATCGGCGTGGGTGAGCAGGGCGAGCTGGGCGGCCAGATCGCCGGTGGTGTTGTCGTTGCGCTGCATCGCGCGGAACCAGTCGGCCAGTTCGCGCAGATTGCCCAGGCGACGCTCACGCAGGGTGGCATCGGTGGTGCTGGCGGCGACATGGGCGGCGTAGCCCGTGCGCTGCAACACGGTCTCCACCAGGTCGGCGGCGCTCTGGTGCAGCGAGGCGCTGCGCAGTTCGTCCATCAACTGCGTGAACGAGGCCAGCGCCGAGGCGGGGCGTGGCGACAGCTGGCGCAGCACGGCGTCGCTGCGCGCGGCGTCCAAGAGCGGCGCGTGGCGCGTCTGGGCGATTTCGCCGAGTTTCTCCAGCGTGGTGGCGCCGATTTCGCGCTTGGGCACGTTCACCACGCGCAGGAAGGCGGCGTCGTCGCTCGGGTTGGTGAGCAGGCGGAAATAGCACAGCAGGTCTTTCACTTCCGCGCGATCGAGAAAGCTCAGTGCGCCGGAAAGATGGTACGGCACGCGCGCCAGGCGCAGCGCTTTTTCCAGCGGGCGTGCCTGGAAATTGCCGCGATACAGGATGGCGATGTCGTGCCAGCGCGCCTTGTGCTTTTCCGCGAGCGAGGCGGCGATGGCGGCCACGCGCTCGGCTTCGTGCTCGTTTTCCTTGCACTCCAGCACGCGGATCTGCGCGCCTTCGGGGTGCTCGCTCCACAGCTTCTTTTCGTGCAGATGCGGATTGTTGGCGATCAGCTTGTTGGCGGCGCGCAGGATGCGCTTGCCGCAACGGTAGTTCTGTTCCAGCTTGATCACGCGCAGGCTGGACCAGTCCTTGCCGAGCTGGTCGATATTCTCCGGATTGGCGCCGCGCCACGCGTAGATCGACTGGTCGTCATCGCCCACGCAGGTAAAACTGCCGCGCTCACCGGCCAACGCCTTCAGCAGGCGGTACTGCGCATCGTTGGTGTCCTGGTATTCGTCCACCAGCAGATAACGCAGGCGCTCGCGCCACACATTGCGGCACTCCTCGTCACTCTCCAGGATGCGCAGCGGGAGACGGATCAGATCGTCGAAATCCACGGCATTGAAGGCATTGAGGCGCTGCTGGTACATCTCGTAGATGGTGGCAGCGTCGAGCTCGCGCGGGCTGCGCGCGGCCGCCAGCGCCTCCTCGGGCGACAAGCCTGCATTCTTCGCGCGGCTCACCAGATTGCGGATGCCGAACAGCACATCGGGCTTGATGCCCTTGGGCGCCAGTTCCTTGATGATGCCTTCGCTGTCGTCCGCATCGAGCACCGAGAAACCCTTGCGCAGCCCGGCGCGCGCGTGCTCCATCTGCAGAAACTTCAAGCCCAGCGCGTGGAACGTACACACGGTGAGCGCGGCGGCGTCCTCGCTGCTGATCAGCTTGGTCACGCGCTCGCGCATTTCCTTCGCCGCTTTATTGGTGAAGGTGATGGCGGCGATGCGCGAGGGTGCGAGCTTCTTGCGCGCGATGAGATAGGCGATCTTCTGCGTGATCACCGAGGTCTTGCCCGAACCGGCGCCTGCCAATACCAGCAGCGGGCCGTCACAGTGTTCCACGGCGGCCAATTGTTGGGGATTGAGCATGATTGCGATGGTGGCTGGGCGGCGCCCGATGGTAGCAGAGCACCCTCGCCCAAAGCAGGCTATGCTCCGCTCACCGCAGGTCGAGACATGCCGGCACCTGCGCATCACCGGAGCGTGAGATGGCCAGACTGGCGACTTTCGGCGTAGTAATCCTGGCGCTGGCAGGCGCCAGCCATGCATGGGCACAGCAGGCTGCCGATGCCACCGACATCAAGCGCGACACCGAGCTGCTCGGTGGCATGGAGTCGCGCCTGTTCGTCGACGCCCACAGCGACCTGCGTTATCGCTACAAAGGCCAGGAAGCGTACAGAGAGGGCCACCACGGCGACGCCTTCCACTATTTCCGCCTGGCCTCCCGCTATGCCGACAAGACTTCGCAGTCGCTGGTGAGCGTGATGTATTGGACGGGCGATGGCGTGGCCCAGGATCGCCCGCTTGCTTATGCGTGGATGGAGCTTGCTGCCAGCCGCGGCTATCCCGAGTTGCTGCGTCAGCGCCAGCTCTACTGGGATCAGCTGAGCGATGCGGAGCGTGCCAAGGCGCGTGAACTGCGCCCGACGCTCGAAGCCGACTACGGCGATGCCGTCGGTGCCCGCCGGCTCACGCTCGAAATCGGCGCCAGCCGCGCCCAGGTCACCGGCAGCCACGTCGGCTGGCTGGGGAGCGGCAGCGTGACCTACGGCGACAACGCCGTGGAAGACTTCAGCAAGTTCGACAAGGCGCTGCACATGAACACCGCCGAATACCTGGACGTGAAGGATCTGCAGTGGCAGCTGCAGATGAACAGCCGCGTCGACGTGGGTGAACCCGAACCTGTGCCGGCGCCGCCTCGGAACCCGGCGCACCCCGCTGCCTAGCGCAGTACCAGGTTGCGGTTGTTCCCGCGGCTTAGCTGTATTTCAATGTCTCGGCGATGAAAACGGGCGCGCATCGCGCGGTACAGTGTCCGTTGATGTAGCGTCGATCCTCAACTAAGCACAGGTAAAGTGGTGACGGCATGACGGACGGCGAACGAATCACCGAACAGCAGTGCGACGTGGTCGTGATCGGCGGCGGACCCGCCGGCAGCACGGCGGCCACACTGCTGGTGCGGCGCGGTTACAAGGTGATCGCGCTGGAAAAGGATCACCACCCTCGTTTTCATATCGGCGAATCGCTGCTGCCGATGAATCTGCCGATCTTCGAGCGGCTGGGCGTGCTGGACCAGGTCCGCGCACTGGGCGTGTTCAAGCCGGGTGCGGATTTTGAGGCCGACAATGAGGCCGGCTACATCACCTTCGAGTTCGCCCGCGCCCTCGGCAACAGCCCGCCGCATGCCTATCAGGTGCGGCGGCAGGATTTCGATCAGATGCTGTTTCGCCACGCGGCCAGCAGCGGCGCGGATACGCGCGAAGGCCATGAGGTGCGCGGCGTGGAAGAGCGCGGCCGGCATGACTGGCGCGTGCAGGTGGCCACCGATCAGGGTGAGCAGTACGCCGTCCGTGCACGCTACGTGGTGGACGCCTCCGGCCGCGATGCGTTTCTCGCCGGCAAGAAGAAGCTCAAGCGCAAGAACGCCGAACACCAGAGTGCAGCGATTTTCGGCCACTTTCGCGGCGCGCAATACCGGGCCGGCGAGCACGCCGGCAATATCAGCATCTACCGGTTCGATCACGGCTGGATGTGGATGATTCCCTTGCCCGACGGCGTGATGAGCGTGGGCGCCGTGTGCTGGCCCGACTATCTCAAGCAGCGCCGCGGCCGCAGCACCGATTTCCTGCTGGAAACGCTGCGCCAGAATCCGGCGCTGTGGAAGCGCATCGAACACGCCGAGCTGATCGACAACGAAGTGCGCGTGACCGGCAACTACTCGTACGACTCGGCACGCATGGCCGGTCCTGGCTGGGTCCTGATCGGCGATGCCTTCGCGTTCCTCGATCCGGTGTTCTCCTCCGGCGTGTACCTCGCCATGAGCGGGGCGGAACAGGCGGTGGAGGTGGTGGATGCGGCGCTGCGCGATCCCACCCGCGAGGCGGCCTTGCAACGCCGTCTGGAGCGTCGCCAGCGCCGTGGCATGAAGCGGTTCGCGTTCTTCATCTACCGCTTCAACGGGTCGATCATGCGGCAGGTCTTCAGTTCGCCGCGCAATACGTTCCAGATCGAGCAGGGCGTCATTTCGATGTTGGCGGGCGACGTGTTCGACTCGTTCAAGGTCTGGATACGCATACTCGCGTTCAAGGGTGTGTACCGGGCGCTCACCCTGCGCGAGTGGCGACGGTGGAGCGGCGATCGCCACTACCGGCTGGCGCAGGCCCATGCGCAGTTCAGCGGGGGTACCACGCCGCTGGACAAGGAATAGGCGCTGAAGGCCAGCGGTCAACCGGGTAACATCAGCACCCCGCCACAGGAACCGTCATGGCCAAGCTTTATTTCTATTATTCGGCGATGAATGCCGGCAAGACCACGACCTTGCTGCAGAGTGCCTACAACTATCACGAGCGCGGCATGCGCACGCTCATCCTCACGCCGGCGCTGGACAACCGCTACGGCGAGGGCGTGGTGGCCTCGCGCATCGGCCTCAAGGCCAACGCCGTGCGCTTCGGCGGGGAAGAAAACCTGCTGGCCCTGGTGCAGTCGGACATCGCCGCCCGCGGCCCGCTGCATTGTGTGTTCGTCGACGAGGCGCAGTTTCTCAGCAAGGCCCAGGTGTGGCAGCTGAGCGACGTGGTGGACAAGCTCAACGTCCCGGTGCTCGCCTATGGCTTGCGCACCGATTTCCGTGGCGAACTATTCGAGGGCAGCCGCTACCTGCTTGCCTGGGCCGACAACCTGGACGAGATCAAGACCATCTGCCACACCGGCCGCAAGGCCACCATGGTGGTGCGCGTGGATGAACAGGGCCGTGCGGTCACCGAAGGCCCGCAGGTTGAGATCGGCGGCAACGACCGCTATGTCTCGGTGAGTCGCGCCGAGTTCAAGAACATTACGGAAGGACACGGCAGGATAGAACTGCAGCAGCCCGTGCTGCCGCTGGGCGAAGGGCATTGAGCGTTTCGCACTCATCTAAGGAATGGTAACGGCATGTCGAAGATCCCTTTTCCCGCCTGGCAACGTCCGCACTGGCAGTCGAGCAACGAAGACATCCTGTTGCAGTTCTATGTGTTCGGGAAATTCCAGTCGGGACGGGCACCCTCGCTCGATTACGGCAGCGAAGGCCTGCCCGATGGCGTGGAAATGACCAGCCATAACCACGCACAGCTGCGCCAGTGGGACGGCTATCCCTTGCGCGGCAGCATCGGCCGCATGTTCAAGGATGGCGCGCCCGAGGCTTACCGCCAGGCCATCGACGCACCCGAAGTGCTGGTGATTCGCGGCCGCCTGCCCGACAGCGCCGATACGGGTTATCTGCGCGACACGCTGGGCGTGCTCGCGGCGCTGCTCGACATGGGCGGCGTGGCCATCCTCGATCCGCAGACGCTCAACCTCTACGACGCCGACACGTGGTGCAGGCACTTCGTCGTGCGCGACGGCGCGCCGATCCGCAATCATTTGTTGATACTTCGCGATGCGGAGCCCAATGGGACTTACTGGATCCACACGCGCGGCATGCGCAAGTTCGGTCGCCCTGACGTCAGCATTCGCCATGTGCCTGAGGCTGATAGCGATCGGGCGGGTTTGTTGTGTGAGCGGTTGGTAGAGTTGGAGGCGCTTGGTGCGCGTTTTGCCGAGGGGCAGGAGCTGGAGGCCGACGGGATGTCGTTGGTGGCCACTCTGGGCGGCGGGTTGGAAGATCCGGACTTCAACAATACGTTTGTGGAGTTTCGCTGGCCGGAGTAATCCGCCGCTTTGCTCCCTCTCCCCTGCGGGGAGAGGGTTGGGGTGAGGGGCGGGTGCTGCCGGCCCGAGCAGCTCTCTTGTAGGAGCGCACTTGTGCGCGACCCCCTGACGGAGCGAGACACCCACTCGTTGCGGTCGCGCACAAGTGCGCTCCTACAGGAGGGGCGTGCGCGTATGAGTCGCGGATCAGGCGTTGCCGGCTGCTTTTTGTGGGAGCGCACCCTGTGCGCGACAAACCTACGGAGCGGCACATCGCAGCGTGGCTGTCGCGCACAGGGTGCGCTCCCACAGACAAGCCAGCGTGCTGATAGCTGAAGGGTTGGGCCCGAGGAGAAGTTTTGAGTCTTCTATGCGGCGGCGCGGCGCAGAAACGCTTGCCGGTCCCAAAGAAAACCCTCGAACTACTTCTGGCACTTCGGACACCAAAACGTCGATCGCTGCCCCAACACCACCTGCCTCACCGGCGTCCCGCACGCCCGGCACGCTTCGCCCTCGCGCCCATACACCTGCAACTCGCGAAAGAAATACCCCGGCGCGCCATCGGGGTTGATGAAGTCGCGCAGCGTGGTGCCGCCGCGTTCGATGGCCCAGGCCAAAATGCGTTTCACTTCGCCTGCCAGTCGCGCGTAGCGTGCGCGCGAGACGGAGCCGGCGGGCTTGCGCGGATCGATGCCCGCAGCGAACAGCGCTTCGCTGGCGTAGATGTTGCCGACGCCCACCACGACGGCGTTGTCCATCAGAAACAGCTTTACCGCAGCGGTGCGTCCGCGCGACATGCGCCACAACAGGTCGCCGTCGAAATCATCGGTGAGTGGCTCGGGGCCCAGGTTTTCCAGTAGTTCGTGCGTCTCACCGGGCGGCTGCCAGAGCAGGCAGCCGAAGCGCCGTGCGTCGGTGAAACGCAGTACGCGTGGCCCCTCGGTGGCGGTCGGTTCCAGTGCGATGTCCACATGATCGTGCTTGCCGACCAAGGCATCCGGTGGAAGCACGCGCAATACGCCGGTCATGCCAAGGTGCAGCAGTGCACTGCCCACCTGGGTGTGCAGCAGCAGATATTTCGCGCGCCGCTCCACCGCCTCGATCCGCTGGCCGGGCAATTGCGTGCTGATCTCCGGCGGAATCGGCCAGCGCAGGTCGGGGCGACGCAGGGTCACGCCGGTGATGCGGCGTCCGATCAGATGCGGGGCGATGCCGCGGCGGGTGGTTTCGACTTCGGGTAGTTCGGGCACTGCAGGTCTCGGTCGGGTGGGGCGGCGGTGGCGAGTACTGAGGTTCCTGACAGTTCGCGGTCGCGCACAAGGTGCGTTCCTACAGGCGAGACGTCACCTTGTGGGAGCGCACCCTGTGCGCGACCGCGGAGCTACAGGATCGCCTCGATCCCCAACTCAACCCCAGTCGTTATGGAAGCTCCCTTCCTTGTCCACCCGCTCAAACGTATGCGCGCCGAAGAAGTCGCGTTGTGCCTGAATCAGGTTGGCGGGCAGGTGTTCGGCGCGATAACCGTCGTAATAGGCGATCGCGGAGGAGAAGCACGGCACCGGCACACCAGCCTTTACGGCCGCGGCCACGACGTCACGCAACGCACCCTGGTACTCGGCGGCGATATCGCGGAAATAGCTATCCAGCAGCAGATTCTTCACCTGCGGGTCGCGCTCGTACGCATCGGTGATCTTCTGCAGGAAGCGTGCGCGAATGATGCAGCCGGCGCGGAAGATGCGGGCGATGGTGCCGTACGGCAGATTCCACTGGTATTCGTCCGATGCCGCACGCAACTGCGCAAAGCCCTGTGCGTACGAGACGATCTTGCTGAGATACAAGGCACGACGCACGGCTTCGATAAACGCCTTGCGATCTCCTTCGAACTTATGCGGTGCCGGTCCCTTGAGAATCTTGCTGGCGGCGACGCGCTCTTCCTTGAGTGACGAAAGCAAACGCGCAAACACCGACTCAGTGATCAGCGGCAACGGCACGCCAAGATCGAGCGCGCTCTGGCTGGTCCACTTGCCCGTGCCTTTCTGCGCGGCGCGGTCGAGGATGATGTCGACCATCGCCTTGCCGGTGTCCTTGTCTTTCTTGGTGAAGATGTCGGCGGTGATGCTGATGAGGTAGCTGTCGAGTTCGCCCTTGTTCCAATCGGCGTAGACCTCGGCCAGTTCATCGTTGGACAGCCCAAGCACGTTGTGTAGTACCGAGTAGCTCTCGGCGATCAGTTGCATATCGCCGTACTCGATGCCGTTGTGCACCATCTTCACGTAATGGCCGGCGCCGTTGGGGCCCATATAGGCCACGCAGGGATCGCCATCGGGTGCGCGCGCCGCGATCTCGGTGAGGATGGGCGCGACCAGGTCATAGGCTTCGCGCGGGCCGCCCGGCATGATCGACGGTCCATGCAGCGCGCCTTCTTCGCCGCCGGACACGCCAGTGCCAATGAAGTGCAGGCCGGCTGCGCTCATCTCGCTCTCGCGGCGCATGGTGTCCTTGAAAAACGTGTTGCCACCGTCGATGACGATGTCGCCCTTGTCGAGCAGGGGCTTGAGCTGTGCGAGCGTGGCGTCGGTGGGCTCGCCGGCCTTGACCATCAGCAGGATGCGGCGCGGCTTTTCCAGCGAATTGACGAATTCCTCGAGCGTGAAGGTTGGCACCAGGCGCTTGCCGGGGTTGTCCTTGACCACTTCATCGGTGCGTTCGCGATGCCGGTTGTAGATCGACACGGCGTGACCGCGACTTTCGATATTCAGGGCGAGATTGCTGCCCATCACGGCCATGCCCACTACGCCGATCGCCTGCTTGCTCATGACATCGCTCCTGTCGAGGTGTGCTTTCCCATATGGGGAGTCTGCGAGACGGTGCAAGGTACTCGGGGGAAGAGCAGGGGCGGGTGAAGGCGGCGAACAACGGGCCCTTGAGCATCATTCCTTGAGCCTGGTGGCCTCGCCGGTCGCGCCGCGCGGCGTATAGCGCACGGAAATCAACGCCACCCGATCGCCCACGCGCACATAGCGCTGCGGGCCCGTCACCGAGGTTTCGCCAAATTCCAGGCGCTGGCCATCCAGCGTGAGCACTGCCATCGGGTTGGCCAGGCCGATCTTGCCCGGGTCGAAATCGTGCAGCGGTCGCCAGCTCAGCACTGAGGCGGCGGCGGTATCGGCGAGCTCGCCGAGGCGACCGTCGTCCGCACGCGCGGGCGTGCCATCGGTGCGCCACCAGTGGCCGTCGCGCCGGGCGAAGTGTTCGGTGTTGCCGCTGCCCATGGCGAGCGAAATGTCATGGACGCTCGCCGGATCGAGCGTCAGCAACGTACCTGTGGCCTGTGCGCGATCCTGCTGCCACTGCCAGCCCGCAATCGCCACGATCACCAGGACGCCGGCTGCCATCCACCAGCGCTGTCGGGTCGACCGCTTCATGCGCGACGACGGCGCCACACGATGAAGCCGCCGATCAGCAGCAGCAACAACGGCAACACCACCAGGAAGCCGAGCGTGACGCTGCTCAGCTGCGTCTGGGTGATCTGCAACAGACGATCAGGCGCGCCACGCGGCGGCAGATTCACCAGGGCATCGTCGCCCAGCAGCCAATCGAAGATGCGTTCGCCCAGCGCGCGATTGCCGCCGTTGCCCAGGAAGGTGTTGGAGAGGAAATCGCCATCGCCAACCACCACCACGCGCTGCTCGGCCTTGTCGGGACTGGGCGAGAGACGACTCAGTGCAAAGCCGAAATCCAGCGGGCCCTTCAGCTCTCCGGCGCTGGCGTCGTACTGGATGCTCGAGCTCTGCGCGTTGTCGATCGGCTTGAACTCGGTCCAGCTCTGCGCGCTCGAGCGCAGGAACGGCGCCACCTTCCAATCGGTACGCGCCGCCATCGCCAGCGCGGACACCTGCGGGAACAGCGTGGTCAGCTGGAAGCCGCGCGTGATCGCGTGCTGCGGGTAGTCGCCCAGCGCCAGCATGCGCGGATCCTTCAAACCCAGCGCCGCGCCCTGGCCATCGACCAGCACGCCCGGCAGGACGCGAATGCCCAGCGCATCGGCCAGCGGCCCCAGATGCAGGTCGTCATTGGTGGGTTCGCTCAACCACAACAGGTTGCCGCCGTTGCCCACGTAATCGGTCAGCGCCTTCACCGCGCCATCGGGCAAGGCCAGCTCGGGGCTCGCGAGTACGACCAGGTCGGTGTGCTGCGGTACGGCGGTGACTTGCGCAAAGTTCAGCGGCACCGCGCGCATGCCGCGGCCTTCCATCTGCGCCATGAACATGCCCAGATCGGCATTGCCCTTGTCGTCCGCGCGACGCTCGCCATCGCCGGACACGAACGCAACGATGCGCTCGCCGCCGCGCGCGAGCCGTTCCAGCGCATTAGTGAGGCTGCGCTCGGACAGCTCATCGAGTCGCTGCTCGCGGCCTTGGTAATGCAGGATCAAGGCGCCATCCACCGTGATGCCGAGCTCGCGCATCGCAGCCGGATCCTGCTGTGGATCGACGAAGCGCAGCGTCAGGTCGGGCTTGGCGCGCTCGTAACGTTCGACGAAGCCGGCCACGGTGTGGCGCAGATCGCCTTGCGGATTGGCGTAACTGACGATTTCCACCGGGCCATGCAAGGTCGCCAGCACCGCGCGGCTTTCCGGCGACAGGCTGGCGCGCCCGCCAAAGGTCCAGTCGCTGACATGATCGTGGCGCGTGGTGAGATAACCGATGGCACCCGCGGCAACCAGCAGCGCCAACGCAAACAGCCATCCATTCAGATGCCGGAAAAAGCGCGCCATCAGCCACGCTCCTTTTCGGCAGCCAGCCGTTGCGTGGCGAGTGCGAGCGCCACCACGATCACCAGCAGGAACCACGCGACATCAGACAGCGACACCAGGCCACGCAGCATGTCTTCAAGATGTCCGCTCAGTGCCAGCCAGTTGAATACGCCGCTGGTCGCACCGGCTTTCTGCACGGCGATATTCATGCCGGCCAGCACCAGTCCGACGGTGAGCGCGATGGTGGCGGCGATGGAGGCGTGCGAGGCGTAGGCGGAACTTGCCACGCCGATCGCGGCCAATGCAGCGAGCGTCAGCAGCGCGCCCAGCGATGCCGCAGCGAGCTTGCCCCAGTCGAGGGTGACACCGTGCGAAAGGCTCAGCGGCATCGCCAGGGCTAGCGCGAGCCACAGCACCAGCCACAACATCAGCGCCAGATATTTGCCCAGCACGATGCGCGAAGCTGGCAGGCCGGCGGCGAACCACAACGGCAACGTGCCGTTGCTGCGTTCGCCAGCGAGCGAGGACATGGTGAGCAGCGGCACGATCACCAGCGCCAGCTCCACCACGCCAAACGGCAGGATGCCGCCGGTGAGGATGCTGCTCAGCATCGGCACGCCAACCAGATCGGTATAACCCGGGCCGCCCGGCAACGCGGCGAGCTTGATCTGCCCGGCCAGAAAGCCGCCGAGCAACAAGGTGAAGCGCCAGGCCAGCTGCGCCAGCGTCAACGCGGCAAGCACCCAGGCGAGCGGACGAACGATCAGGCGGCGCAGCTCCAGCCGCGTCACGGCGAGCACCCTCATGCGGCCCGTGCCTTGTCGTTGCCGTCGCCGCCGCGCAGGGCGATATCGAAGAAGGTCTGCTCAAGCATCTTGTGGTCGTCGTCGGTGATGGGGCCGTCGTAGCGCAGCTGCCCCTCGTGCAGGATCGCCACGCGATCGCAGGCCGCCGTGACTTCGGCCAGCAGATGCGTGGAAAGAATGACGGCGGTGCCGGCCGCGGCCTGTTCGCGGATCACGGTGCGCAGCGCAGCGACCTGCACCGGATCGAGGGCATTGGCGGGTTCGTCCAGCACCAGCAGCGAGGGCTCGTGCAGCAGCGCGCAGGCGAGTCCGAGGCGCTGACGCTGGCCCTGCGACAACACGCCAGCCAGCCGACGCGAGAGCGCGCCAAGTTCCAGGCGTTCGACGATGCGCTGGCGCACCTTGGCCAGCGCGGCGCCGCCAAGGCCGCGCAGGCGGCCATGCGCGTCCAGATGTTCCAGCACGGTCAGTTCCGGCCACAGCGGGGCACGTTCAGGCAGCCAGCCGATGCCGCGCTGGGCCAGCTCCGGATGCTCCAGAAAGTCCTTCCCGTTCAGCTTGATGGCGCCGCTATCAGGCGTCAGCGCACCGGCAATCATGGCCAGGGTGGTGCTCTTGCCGGCACCGTTGACCCCGAGCAAACCCAGCACCTGTCCCGAATCCAGGGTCAGGCTGAGATCGGCGACAGCGGCACGTCCCGCGCGGTGTCGGGTTATGTGATCCAGTTGCAATACGGTGCTAGGCGCGGTCATTGCATGATTGTCAGTGCGGCCCCAACTTCATACAACCGGGAGAGGGCGCCGATGGGCGATACAGCACATTAACTTTGTCGTCGCAAATGGGTGCGACAATATTTTGCTGGTCCATGCTGGCGGGTACGGAAACCCCTCGTTTAGACTGACTTTTCATACACCTGGGTGTTTCCCATGCTAGATGCAGTACTCAATTTCTTGTCCAACGGCCTGACGCACGCCAGTTGGCTGACCATGCTGGTCTATATGCTGGTCATGACGCAGCTCACCATCTTCACGGTGACGCTGTACCTGCATCGCTGCCAGACCCATCGCGGCGTGGACCTGCACTGGTCCATTTCGCATTTCTTCCGTTTCTGGGGCTGGCTCACCACGGGCATGGTCACCAAGGAGTGGGTGGCGGTGCACCGCAAGCACCACGCCAAGGTCGAGACCGAGGAAGATCCGCACAGCCCGCAGATCTATGGCATCAAGAAGGTCTTCTGGGATGGCGTGTCGCTGTACCGCGACGCCAGCGAAGTGAAGGAAGACCTCGAGAAGTACGGCCGCGGCACGCCGGACGACTGGATCGAGCGCAAGCTCTACAGCGCCCATCCGTATTGGGGCCCGACCCTGATGCTGTTCATCAGCGTGGCCTTGTTCGGCGTGATCGGCGCGGCCCTGTGGGCGCTGCAGATGGTCTGGATCCCGTTCTGGGCCGCCGGCTTCGTCAACGGCATCGGCCACTGGTGGGGCTACCGCAACTTCGAGAGCGCCGACACCGCGACCAACCTCATTCCGTGGGGCTTCTGGATCGGCGGCGAAGAGCTGCACAACAACCACCACGCCTTCCCGAGCTCGGCCAAGTTCGCCCTGCGCAAGTGGGAGTTCGATATCGGCTGGGCTGCCATCTGCGCGCTGCGCGCCGTTGGTCTGGCCAAGGTGCTGCGTGTGGCGCCGGCGCTCGACGTCCGCCCGAACGTGCACCTGCCGGATGCCGAGACGCTCAAGGGCGTGCTGACCCATCGCTTCGCCGCGATGACCGACTACTACCGCAACGTGATCATGCCGACCCTGCGCGACGAAGCGCAGCACGCCGGCGACAGCATCAAGTCGGTGCCGCGCCGCATGCGTCGCGCGCTGGCTGATGGTGGTCGCTGGCTGGACAGCGAAGGCCGTGATCGCATGCAGGCGGTTCTGGCCAAGCGTCCGACGCTCAGCACGGTGTGCGAGTTCCGCAATCGCCTGGCTGCCCTGATGGAGCAGCGCGGTGCCGATCAGGCGCTGAAGGGGTTGCAGCAGTGGATTGCCGAGGCTGAGCAGAGTGGTATTCGCGCGCTGCAGGAATTCGCTGGTCGCTTGAAGAGTTATTCGGTGGCGAACGCGTAAGCGGTGTCGCTGATTGAATGAAGAAGCCCGCCGAATGGCGGGCTTTTTTTATGGCGTGGTGTGGCGCGACAACCCAAGCGAGCCCGCGCTTTGCTCCCTCTCCCCACCGGGGAGAGGGCTGGGGTGAGGGGCGGGTGCTCGCGGGAGCGTTTCTATTCTTCGTGCCGGCGCAGGCAAAAGCCCTCAATGCTTGATTGTCGCCATGTCGCCAGCTTGCTCGCCTGCCGCGGGCTTCCGTGCCGCTGCCGCGGCCCGGGTCACTTTCTCTTGCTTGCCCAAGAGAAAGTAACCAAAGAGAAGGGCCCCCCGGATGACGCGCCTTCCGGGCCGTTGGCCCTCCAGGTGCGCGTGCGGGCTCCGGGGTTTTTCGACAGGACATCCCTGTCCTGTCGAAAAACTGGCCGCATCCATGCGGCCACCCTTCGGGCTTTCCTCCACCCGCCCGCCGCGTCATACGGGGACCCCCGAGAGCCAAGAGCCAAGAGCCGCGAGCCACGAGCCACGAGCCACGAGCCGCGAGCCGCGAGCCACGAGCCACGAGCCACGAGCTGCAGAGCTACTGTGGGAGCGCACCCTGTGCGCGACAAACCTACAGGGCGGTACATCCAGGTGTGGCGGTCGCGCACAGGGTGCGCTCCCACAGTGGGGGGATGCGTGCACCCAACAAAAAACCCGCCTTTCGGCGGGTTTTTCGTGGAAGCGTCAACTAAACCCGAGGGCTTACTTGATCTTGCCTTCCTTGTAGATCACATGCTTGCGGACCACCGGATCGTACTTCTTGAACTCGAACTTTTCCGGGGTGTTCTTCTTGTTCTTCTGCGTGGTGTAGAAGTGGCCGGTGCCGGCCGAAGAGATCAGGCGGATCTTGTCTTGCTTGCTGTTAGCCATGGCTCAATCCTCAGATCTTTTCGCCGCGGGAGCGCAGGTCGGCCAGGACGGCTTCGATGCCGTTCTTGTCGATCGTGCGCAGGGCATGGTTGGAAACGCGCAGCTTCACCCAGCGGTTTTCGCTCGGGACCCAGAAGCGGCGCTCATGCAGGTTCGGCAACCAGCGGCGGCGAGTTTTGTTGTTTGCGTGCGAGACGTTGTTACCAGTCTGCACACCCTTTCCGGTGACTTGGCAAATACGGGCCATGATGACCTCCTGTTAGGCGCCCAAAGGCGCGTTTGCCACCCGTTAGCCAGGGCGGCATCGGCCCAGCGGCCCTTAGGGCCTCGCGATGCTGGAGATGGATCTTTTCGCGCCTGCCGTGAGGCCCGCATCGCGTGGCGGACTTGCCCGATGAATCGGGTCGGCATGGTCGAGCCGGCTATTCTCCCAGAAATACAGGCCGGTGCGCAATATTTGCTCAACCGGGGCTCCGGGCGCATGGCGGGCCGCGGGGATGTATGGAACAATTAAACCCTTTGCGTTTTCACGCACCGAACACTTACGAGGAATTCCCCATGGCAGACGTTTCCGCCAACGGCCAGGCCGGCCAGCCCCAGCTGGTGCTGCAGAAGATCTACATTAAGGACGTTTCCTACGAGGCGCCCAACGCCCCGCAGATCTTCCAGGAAGTGGGCGAGACCGAGATGCAGCCGCAGGTCCAGCTGAACCTGGGCCAGAAGTCCGCCGACATGGGCAATGACCTGTACGAAGTGGTGCTGAGCCTCACCCTGACCTGCTCGCTGAACGACCGCACCGCCTATCTGGCCGAAGTGCACCAGGCGGGCGTGTTCGGCATCTCCGGCTTCTCCGAAGAAGACCTGGCCGGCATCCTCAACAGCTACTGCCCGAACCTGCTGTTCCCGTACGCCCGCCAGATGCTGTCGTCGCTGGTGCTGGAAGGCGGCTTCCCGCCGTTCCTGCTGCAGCCGATCAACTTCGACGCGCTGTATGCCGAACAGCAGCGCCGCATCCTCGGCGGCAGCGCCGTCCCGACGCTCAACAGCTAATCCAAGAGTCTGTGCTCATGGTTGAGCGTCCGACCCTGGCCGTACTCGGTGCTGGCTCCTGGGGCACCGCCCTGGCGGCCCTGGCCGCCCGCAACCAGGTGCCGACCCGGCTGTGGGGGCGCGATGCCTCCGCGCTGAAGGCAATGGCTGAAACCCATTGCAACCAGCGTTACCTGCCCGACGTCGAGCTGCCAGCTGAGCTGGTCTACGAAGCCGATCTGGCCGCCGCCCTGCGCGGAGCCCAGGTCGTGCTGATCGTGGTGCCCAGTCACGCCTTTGCCTCGATGCTGGAGGAGATGGCGCCGTACCTGGAGCCCGACGCGCGCATTGCCTGGGCGACCAAGGGCTTTGAGCCGGGCACCGGCCGTTTCCTGCATGAACTGGTGGCCGAGCGCTTCCCGGGTCGTGCAGCGGCAGTCGTCACCGGCCCCTCGTTCGCCAAGGAAGTCGCCTCGGGCATGCCCAGCGCCGTCACCGTGCATTCGGACGACGCGGCCTTCGCGCATGAGATGGCGCTGATCCTGCACGCACCGAACTTCCGCGCCTATTCCGGCAGTGACGTGCTCGGCGCCGAGCTCGGTGGCGCCATGAAGAACGTGCTCGCCGTGGCCACCGGCGTGGCCGACGGCATGGATCTGGGCCTCAACGCGCGCGCCGGCCTGATCACCCGCGGCATGAACGAAATGCTGCGCCTGGGCATGGCGCTCGGTGCGCGGCCGGAAACCCTGATGGGTCTGGCCGGGCTGGGCGATCTGGTGCTCACTTGTACTGGCGATCTTTCGCGCAACCGCCGACTTGGCCTGGCGCTGGGTCGCGGCAAGGCCATCGACGAGGCCGTGCGCGAGATCGGCCAGGTGGTGGAGAGCGTGCTCACCGCCGACGAGGTGGCGCGACTGGCCGCCAAGCACGGCCTGGACCTTCCCATCAGCAGTGGCGTGCGCGCCGTGCTGCACGGCGAAGTGACGCCAGCCGAAGGACTCAAGCGCCTGATGAGCCGTGAGCAGAAACCGGAATATCCGCACGGCCTGTTTACGCCGACGGTGTAAGCCCCTTGCTCGATCCTTCCGGCGCCAACGCTGAACGGTTCCGTCATCCAAACACGCATCGGTTTGAAAAAACCGGTGCGTGAGACGCGCACGCACGCAAGACCCTTGCTAAGCTGAATCTTTTGGTCGCCCTGGATCGAATGCGCATGCAGTCACCGGACGATAAACGACACACGCAACGCGACGACGCTGCCGTCAGCGAGCCGCTGCCCGGCGTCTGGCGCAAGCTGCTGGCGCAAGCGGCACCGCTCGCGCCGGCGGAGCCCCTGGTGCTGGGCTTCTTCCTGGACGTGGTGCCTGAAGAGGGCGTGGCCTACGCGCATGTCGATGTGGCGCCGGTGCTGCTGGCGATGGCCGATCAGACCCGCTACGTGCGCCCGATGCCGTTCGACAGCAAACACCTGTCGCAACAGCCACTGCAGCCGCATGAACAGCGACTGGCCGCGACCGTGCTCGGCCTGCCACAGACCCTGCGCAAGAGCCGCACCTATGCGCGTCTGTCCGGCCATGTGGGCGATGCCCTGCTGGCGGAAATCCTCGACACCACGCCGTGCTTCCTCGGTGGCCTGGCCGGCCTGCGCCTGTCGCGCGGCAAGGGCCATCAGCTCAACTGGCAATGGCACCTGGAAAACGACGGCAGCCAGCGCCTGATGCCGTGCATGCCGGCCAACCACCGCGTGCTGCGCATCGATGCCCTGTGGTATCTCGACGCCGAGCGTGCGGAGATGGGTCATCTCGATGCGCCGCTGGAAGAAACCTCCTGGCTCGACCTGCCGGCACTCAAGCACGAGTACAGCCAGATACTGCGCGATGCGCTGCCGGGTAGCCGCCTTTCGCATCGCCTGCCGTTGCCGCAGGTGCTGGGCGAGCTGCGCCGCGCGGAGTTGTCGCCCAAGCCGGTGCTGACCCTGCACGCGCTTACCCGTCACGCCCGCCTCGCCGCAGGCACGCCACCACTGGCCTATGCGCGCCTCAACTTTGACTACGCGGGCGAGCGTCTGCCCGGACGCGGAGGCGAGCCGCTGGTGCGGCGTGTGCGCAATGGGCATCTGGTGGAAATCATCCGCCGCCGTGCAGAAGAACTCTCGGCGATGGAACAGCTGGAACGCGCCGGCCTCACGCCCGGTGTGGATACCGAAGGCCTGCCCTGGGATCTCGCCGACACCCTGCCCGAGGATGCCTGGCTGTTCCCCGGCAAGGGCTACGCGGGCGCGTTGGAAGTGAACACCCCGGCACGCTGGCTGGCGCTGCGTCCCAAGCTGGAAGCGGAAGGCTTCGTGCTCGACTACGCGCCGAGCTTCCCCTTCGAAGTGCTCGAAGGTCCGGTACGCTGGTACGGCAACGCGGTGGAAGACACCGACGACCACGCCTTCGATCTGGAAATCGGCATCGAAGTGGAAGGCAAGCGCCACAACCTGCTGCCCGCCGTGGCGCAGGCGCTGGCCGATCATCAGTTGAACCTCAGCCCGGTACCGAACGAGCCGGAAGACGCCGTGTGGTACGCGCCCGTCGACGAACGTCGCCGCGTGCCGGTGCGCCTGAAGGAACTGCGTGGCTTGCTGGCGCCGCTGGCCGAGTACCTCGAACGTCCGCGCAAGAAACTCCATCTGCCGCGCGTGCAGGCGGGCCGTCTGGAAGAACTGGTCGAGGCGCTGCCCACCGGCGGCGAACTCGTCGCGCCCGATGCGCTGCGTGGCTTCACCGCGCGTCTGCGCGATGCCGCGGAGCGTGCCAGCGATGTGGTGCCTGAGGGCCTCACCGTCGAGCTGCGTCCGTATCAGCGCGAAGGCCTGCGTTGGCTCAACGCGCTGGCTGAAGCTGGCGTGGGCGGTGTGCTTGCCGACGACATGGGCCTAGGCAAGACGCTGCAGCTGATCACGCATCTGCTGTCGCTCAAGGACAGCGGTGCACTGACCGAGCCCGCGCTCGTAGTGGTGCCGACCAGCCTGATTCCGAACTGGCTCGCCGAAGTGGCGCGCTTTGCGCCTGCGCTGCGTGTGCTGGCGTTGCATGGTCCGCAGCGCAGTGGCGACTTCTCGCAGATCGCCACGCACGACTTGATCCTCACCAGCTACGCCTTGTTGCCGCGCGACGTGGTGTCGCTGCGCAAACAGCCGTTCTCGCTGATCGTGCTCGACGAAGCGCAGCAGGTGAAAAACCCGCGCACGCAGGCACGCCGCGCTGTGCTCAGCCTGCGCGCGCCACGTTGCATCTGCCTCACCGGCACGCCGCTGGAAAATCACCTGGGCGAATTGTGGTCGCAGGTGGATCTGTCGGTGCCCGGCCTGCTCGGCGACGAAGGCGCGTTCCGCCGTCACTACCGAGTGCCGATCGAACGTCATCGCGATACCGATTGCCAGGATCGACTCAATCGCCGCCTTGCGCCCTTCATCCTGCGTCGTACCAAGTCGCAGGTGGCGAGCGAGCTGCCGCCCAAGACCGAGATCACGCGTCGCGTGATCCTCGAGGGTCGTCAGCGCGAACTCTACGAAAGCCTGCGCCTGTCGCTGGCGGAAGAACTGCGCGAGGTCATCGCTCAGCGCGGCATTTCGCACAGCGGCATCGTGGTGCTCGATGCGCTGCTGAAGCTGCGCCAGGTCTGCTGCGATCCGCGCCTGGTGAAACTGGAAGCGGCGCGCGGCGTGCGCGATTCGGCGAAGTTCGAATTGCTGATGGACATGCTTCCCGCATTGCTGGCGGAAGGCCGCAAGGTGCTGCTGTTCTCGCAGTTCACCGAAATGCTCAAGCTGATTGCGCACGAGCTGGATCGCCATCGCATTCGCTACGTCACGCTCACTGGCGAAACGCGCGACCGCGCTGAGCCGGTGCGCCAGTTCCAGGAAGGCGAAGTGCCGTTGTTCCTGCTGTCGCTGAAAGCTGGCGGCGTGGGCCTCAACCTCACCGCAGCCGACACCGTGATCCATTACGACCCGTGGTGGAATCCGGCGGCGGAAGCGCAGGCTTCTGATCGCGCCCATCGCATTGGGCAAGACAAGCCGGTGTTTGTGTTCCGCCTGATCACCGGTGGCACGGTGGAGGAGCGCATCGAGGAGTTGAAGGCGCGCAAGGCGGAGCTTGCCGAGGCGGTGCTTGAGGGTGGTGGGACGCGGGAGAAGTTGAGTTTTGATCAGTCCGATTTGGATGCGTTGTTGGCGCCTGGTTGATCGGCAGTCTGTAACCCTCGATATCTCTTCTTGGGGGAGCGCCCTGCGTCTCCTTGTGGGAGCGCACCCTGTGCGCGACAGCCACGCCGCGATGTACCGCTCCGTAGGCTTGTCGCGCACAGGGTGCGCTCCCACAAATAGCGACCTGTCGGCTCTAACCGTCACTCGCCGGCATGCAGCTCCCTTGTAGGAGCGCACCTTGTGCGCGACCGCAGAGTTGCGGTGTACCGCTCCGTAGGTTTGTCGCGCACAAGTGCGCTCCTACAAATAGCAGCTTGTCGGTTCTAACGAATACGCGCAGGCATGCAGCTCCCTTGTAGGAGCGCACCTTGTGCGCGACCGCAGAGCTGCGGTGTACCGCTTCGTAGGTTGTTCGCGCACAAGTGCGCTCCTACAAGGTTTTCGCCAGGTGCCTTACATCGCCGGCCTGGTGCGCAACAGCGAATCCACTGCTTGCTGCCATTGCGGCGATCCCAGCGGTGACTGCGGGGCTTCCTGGCCCAGCTTGTGCTGCACGGCGGTGTTCCATTCCGAGGAGCCGCGGTCGGGGCCGTGGCCGTCGTCGGTGATGTGCAGGCGGTCGTCGACCCATTCGTACCACTGTGGGGAGCCGAGTTCGGCGTTGTCGGGCGTGCTGATTGCCGTGGCTTTGGGCGCGGGTGGTTTCTGTTCGGGCGGTGGCGACGAGGGCGAGCACGCGACGAGCAGCGCGAGGGGAAGCAGGGCGAGGAAACGGCGCATGAGCCCTCCGGGTGTTACGGATCCTCTGCCGAGACTAGCGCAAGTGTCTGCGGGGCGATGAATCGCCGGAAAACATGAGGAGCAAGTTAAGAGACAGGAGTGAGTGGAGAGGAGTGAGGCGGGAGCGGGCCCGCTGACTCTCGCTCCTCTTCTCTCACTCCTCGCTTCTCAGCTGCGCGCCACCACTTCGTCGATGTGCTTGAGCAGATCCGCCGGGTCTTCATAGACACGAAATGCGCCGGCATCTTCCAGCTCTTCCTCACCATAACCACCTGACAGCAACCCCACGCCAAGCGCCCGAGCGCGCTGCGCGGCCAGCATGTCCCAGATGCTGTCGCCGATGACCAGGCTGTAGTGGATGTCGATGCCCAGCCGTTGTGCGGCGGCGATGAAAAGATCCGGATCGGGTTTGGCGTGGCGTACCTGGTCACGCGTCACCACCGGTACTTTCGAAGGATCCACACCCAGCGCTTCAAGATTGTGCGCGGCGGTAGTCATGCGACCGCTGGTGGCGATGGCCCAGGGAATCTCCGCATCGGTAAGGAAGGCCAGCAATTCGCGCGCACCCGGCAGCGGACGCACCGAGCCTTGCGTGGCCTGGCGGTTGTACGCCTCGGCGTGCCACGTGCGCAGGCGGGTGAGGCGTTCCTCGGTGATTTCGATGCCGGTTTCGCGCAGCAGGATGTTGGCGAACAGGCCGCCGCTCATGCCGATCTTGCGGTGGATGCGCCATACCGAGAGCTCCACGCCTTCGCGATCGAGCGCTTCTTTCCAGGCCAATACATGCTGGTAGACGCTGTCGACCAGGGTGCCGTCGAGATCGAACAGGAAGGCGGTATCGCTGCGTGGCATGGGAGGCGCTCGAGCTGGGGGAGGGTGCTAAAGCGTAGCACTCGCGCCGGGCGCTTCCTGGAAGCGTGATGCAACGCACGAAGCCATGTAGGGCTGGATGTCGGCTGACAGAAAACGTTCCGCGGCCTGCCTAACGTGGGCGTCGTCGAACGAGCGACTCTGGCCGGGGGCGGGGAGCGCACGTCGTCGCAAGGCGAGGCGCGCTTGCTCCATGGCGCAGCGCCGTTGGCGATCCTCGCAAATATGCACATCCCCGGCCGATCGCGCGTGCGGCGACACCATCAACGCGAACAGGGGAATCTCAATGAACACGAACAGGCTGATGGCTACGGCAGGCTTGGCAGCATGCGTGGCTGCGACTACGGCGACTGCGCAAGAAGGCTATGCGCATCTGATCTTCAGCGGCCGTGTGGTGCAGGAGGCCTGCAGCAGCGGTCTCGCACCGCTGGGCACGAACGGTGCCGAAGCGAGCTGCGGCAGTGGCAGCTCGCGCGCCGCCTTTGTCGAGAACACGGCGATCGCCCGAAACACTACGGGCGTCGCCATGCTCGATTATTTTGCCGATCGGCCCGACGGTGGCCGCAAGCTCGTGGTGACGCGCCAATACCGTTGAGCACCGCCAACGGCTGACGACATTCAGCCGTTGGGCACCAGCGCCTTGCCGGCGTCGAGCACGGCCAGTGCGGCGGCGCCGAGCAAACCCGGATCCGGATGCATCATGGCGACGGTAGGCACCTGCTCCATGGTTTCGCGGAAGCGGCCCTTGGCTTCGAAGCGCTCGCGGAAACCGCCATGCTTCAGCCACGGCAGCAGGATCGGCAGCATGCCGCCGGTGAGATAGACACCGTCCCAGCCGCCCAGGCTCAACACCAGGTCGCCCGCCACGCTGCCGAAAATGCCCGCGAGTGTTTCCACCGTGCGCACGCACAGCGGATCGCTGCCCGACTCGGCGCGCGCGGTGATGTCTTCGGGCGTGTATTCCTCCGGCGGCTGGCCGGCGATGTCGGCCAGGGCGAGGTAAAGATTCACCAGGCCGTTGCCGCAGATCATGCGTTCGTTGGAGACGCGGCCGAAGCGCGAGTTGAGGCGATGCAGGATCTCCACGTCTTCGGTGGTGTGCGCGGCGAAGCCGGCATGGCCGCCTTCGGTTTCCAGCACCATCCAGCGACCTTCGCGGCGCATCAGGCCAGCCACGCCAAGACCGGTGCCCGGACCCACGACGACAAACGTTTGTGTTTCGCGCGTGCCCAGTTCGGTGATCGGCTGCGGGCCGACCGAGGACAGCTGATCGCGGGTGTGCAGCGGCACGGCCATCGCCTGCGCGGCGAAATCGTTGACCAGGTGCACTGCTTCCATGCCCAGCTCGGCCTGCAGCGCATGCGCCGCGACCTGCCAGGGATTGTTGGTGACCTTCACCGTTTCGCCTTCGCTGACGCGACCGGCGGCGGCGATGATGGCGCGCTGTGCGGTGAACCCCGTGTCCTTGAAGTATTCGCGCATGGCTTCGGCCAGCGAGTCGTGATCCTTGACCCGGTAGCGGCGCACGCTGTCCTCCATCAACGGGTTCGCGCGGCCCGTATCAGCCAGTGCAAATCGCACGTTGGTGCCGCCAAGGTCAGCAAGCAAGGTCGGGGCGGCACGGGCGGGTGTTCTCATGGACGGTCCTGCACTTGGGGAGACGGTAAGCGTGACTCCCTCGGGCTTTTTCGTCCAGTACTGCGGTGCAACGAAAAGCTGCCATTCGCGACCGAATGGACGGCCTTATGGCCGTCCACTGGTGTTTGGCATGTTTCTACGGCGTGGGCGCCGATCAGCCGCCCAGATAAGCCGCCGGCGTGGCGCCGAAGCCCGCCTTCACGTGCTTGGCGGTGTCGTCCGCCAGCACTTCGGCGTCGCCGCGCTCCAGCGCTTCCAGGGTGCGGGCGGCGATGTCGGCCGGGCTGGTCTTGGGCGCATCGACATGGCTGACCATGTCGGTGTCGATGTAGCCGGCATGGATGCCGAGCACCTGGGTGCCCTGCGCGCGTAACTCGATGCGCAGGCTGTTGGTGAGCGCCCATGCGGCGGCCTTGGTCACCGAGTAGGCGCTGGTGCTGTCCAGGCTCAGCCAGCTCAGCGCGGAGAGCATGTTCACCAGGGCGCCGCCGCCGTTCTTCTTCAGTACTGGGGCAAACGCGGCGCTTACCGCGTAGACGCCGTACAGATTGGTTTCCATGATGCGACGCAGGTTGCCCTCGCCATCGGCCGCGTCCAGCAGCGGCGTGCCACCGGTGATGCCGGCGTTGTTGATCACGATGTCCACATCGGCCGCCAGCTTCGCGGCGGCAGCGACGTCCTGCGGGTTGGTCACGTCCAGCTTGACCGGCACGACGCCGGGCAGGGTGACGGTGGACGGATCGCGCGCAGCGGCATAGACCTTGCGCGCGCCGGCGGCCAGCGCGGCCTTGGCGAAGGCGAGACCGAGGCCGCGGTTGGCGCCGGTGATGAAGACAGTGGAACCCTGGATTTTCATGATGGTGTGTCCGGTAGCGGGGTGGAAGAGAATGGTGATTCTTTATATGACCGAAATCATATAATTCGAGTACTCGCCAGTTTCAAGGGCGCGGCCGAAGTTTTTTTGCATCGGCGCCCTTCACGCCGCCCTCACAAAAAGTCACTTGCATTTCGCAAGTTACAATTTATATGATGAGCATCATCTAATGCAGTAGGGCCCGTCGCCGTGCGCCACACCACCGCCGAAAACATGCAATGCCCGATCGCCCGCGGACTGGACCGGGTGGGCGAGTGGTGGAGCATGCTGATCCTGCGCGACGCCTTTTACGGCTTCACGCGCTTCGACGATTTCCAGACCAGCCTGGGGATCGCACCGAACATCCTTAGCCGCCGCCTGGCGATGCTGGTGGAAACCGGCATGCTCGAGCGCCGCCGCTACAGCACCCGTCCGGTGCGCCACGAATACGTGCTCACCGAACGCGGCCGCGATTTCCGCCCGGTGCTGCTGGCGATGATGGCCTGGGGCAACCGGCACTTCGCCGAGGAAGGCCAGGCCATCGAGCTGATCGATCGCCAGCTGGGGCACATCGTCGAACCGGTGCTGGTCGATCGCCAGACCGGCGAACCCATCACTCGCGAACGCCACGAATTGCGCGCCGGCCCTGCCGCCAGCGAGCGCATGCGTGCGCGCATCGAGTTCAGGAATTCACGGGCGCAAGCCCTGCAAACCCTTTCCCATCCCAAGTCTCCGGAGTCACTCCCATGAATGCCGTCACCGTTGCCGAGCGAGCGGACGCACCCGCCGTTACGGAATCCGCTCCCCGCAGCCGAAAGAAGCAGCTGCTCAGGCTCGCCATTGGCGCGGCGGTGATCGCCGGCGTCGTCTATGGCGGTCACTGGTGGAGCGTGGGCCGCTTCATCGAAGACACCGACGACGCCTATGTCGGTGGCGATGTCACCGTGATCGGCCCGAAGGTGCCCGGCTATATCACGCAGGTCGCGGTGACTGATAACCAGGTGGTGCACGCCGGCGACCTGCTGGTGAAGATCGATGATCGCGACTATCGCGCCGCGCTCGCCAAGGCTGATGGTGCAGTCGCTGCGCAGGAAGCCCTGCTCGCCAATCTCGACGCCACCGAAAAACTGCAGCTGGCAGTGATCCGCCAGGCGCAGGCCAGCGTGGCGGCGGCCGCTGCCGAAACGCAGCGCTCGCGTGACGACGAAGCGCGTTACCGCGATCTCTCCAGCCGCTCGGCGGTGTCGATCGAAAGCGCGCAGCGCGCCGATGCCACGTACAAGACGGCGCGCGCCGGTTCGGACAAGGCGGATGCCTCGCTGGTCGCCGCGCAGCGCCAGATCGACGTGATCGAATCGCAGAAGCAGCAGGCACGCGCGGCCTTGCAGCAGGCGAAGGCCGAACAAGACATTGCGCGCCTCAATCAAGGCTATACCGAGCTGCGCGCACCGGTGGATGGCGTCGTCGGCAACCGCCGTGCACGCACCGGCGCCTATGCCGCGGCGGGGACGCAGTTGCTGTCGGTAGTGCCGGCGCGTGGCCTGTGGGTGGACGCCAACTTCAAGGAAGACCAGCTCGCCCGCATGACGGCCGGGCAGTCCGTGGAAATTCGCGCCGACGTCGTGCCTGGCCGCGTATTCCACGGCCATCTCGCCAGTCTCGCCCCGGCCACCGGCGCGCAGTTCAGCGTGCTGCCGCCGGAGAACGCCACCGGCAACTTCACCAAGGTCGTGCAACGTGTACCGGTGCGCGTGGTGCTGGACAGCAAGGACGATGAGCTGGGCGTGCTGCGTCCCGGTCTTTCCGTGGTAGCTGATGTGGACACGCGCGGCCGGGTCGCCACGCCATGAGCGCTCATGCCGCCAGCGCACCGCTGAGCGGGCCCATCGATCCGGCCGCGCTCAGCGTCGCGCAGAAAGTATTTGCCTTCGCCAGCATGTGCGTGGGCATGTTCATCGCCTTGCTCGATATCCAGATCGTGTCCGCGTCGCTGCGCGATATCGGCGGTGGCCTGTCGGCGGGCGCGGATGAAACGGCCTGGGTGCAAACCAGCTATCTGATCGCGGAAATCGTGGTGATTCCGCTGTCGGGCTGGCTGTCGCGCGTGATGTCCACGCGCTGGTTGTTCGCAGCCTCGGCAATTGGCTTCACCATTACCAGCATGCTGTGCGGCATGGCCTGGGACATCAAGAGCATGATCGTGTTCCGCGCGCTGCAGGGTTTCCTGGGCGGCTCGATGATCCCGATGGTGTTCACTACCGCCTTCGTGTTTTTCCAGAACAAGCAGCGCGTGATCGCGGCGGCGACCATTGGCGCGATCGCCTCGCTGGCGCCCACGCTTGGGCCCACGCTGGGCGGCTGGATTACCGATCACTCGTCGTGGCACTGGCTGTTCTTCATCAATCTGGTGCCCGGCATCTTCGTCGCGGTGGCGGTGCCGATGCTGGTCAATATCGACCGCTCGGATTATTCCCTGCTGCGCAACGCCGACTACCTCGGCATGGTGCTGCTGGCGATCTTTCTCGGCTGTCTGGAATACACGCTGGAAGAAGGTCCGCGCTGGAACTGGTTCAGCGACCAGGTGATCCTCACCACGGCGTGGCTGTCAGGCCTGGCGGGCGTGGGCTTTATTGCGCGCAGCCTGACTTACGATCATCCCGTCGTTGATCTGCGCGCACTGCGCGACCGCAATTTTGCGCTGGGCTGCTTCTTCTCCTTCGTCACCGGCATCGGCCTGTTCGCCACCATCTATCTCACGCCGCTGTTTCTTGGCCGCGTGCGTGGCTATAGCGCGTTGCAGATCGGCGAGGCAGTGTTTTCCACCGGCGTGTTCCAGATCCTCAGCATTCCGCTCTACACCTTTCTGGCCAAGCGCTACGACCTGCGCTGGATCATGATGGCGGGGCTGGCCGTGTTCGCCATCTCCATGTGGGACTTCACGCCGATCACGCATGACTGGGGTGCACACGAGTTGCTGCTGCCGCAGGCCCTGCGCGGCATGGCCCAACAGCTGGCGGTGCCGCCGGCGGTGACCCTCACCTTGGGCGGCCTCGCACCGAACCGGCTCAAGCTCGCCTCGGGCCTCTTCAACCTGATGCGCAATCTTGGTGGCGCCATCGGCATCGCGGTGTGCGCGACCATCCTCAACGACCGCACCAATCTGCATTTCTATCGCCTGTCCGAACATCTCAACACGAGCAACGAAGCGATGAACGGCTGGCTGGCGCAGACCACCGGCCATATCGCCGAGCTCGGCCAGAACGTCGACGAAGCCACCAATGGCTCGCTGCATCAGTTGTGGCAGCTGGCGTATCGCGAAGCGCAGACGCTCTCCTATGCGGACGCCTTCCTCGCCATTGGCCTGTGCTTTGTGGTGGCCACGGCGATGGTGCCGCTGATGCGCAAGGTGGCGCCGCCTGCTGCGCCGTCCGCCGATGCGCACTGATTCGATTTTCTACATTCTTCGAGATATCACGATGAACACTTCGCTTTCGTCATCTGCCGGCGCGTCACGCTTATCATCGCGTCGCCACTCGCTAACTTTGGGCGCACTTGCGGCGGCCCTGATCGGCCTGGCCGGTTGCACGGTCGGCCCGAACTACGTGCGTCCGGAGGTGAAGACCAACGCCGACTACGCCAGCCAATCGATGCTGCAGCAGCGCGACGCAACGCGTGCCGCACCCGAGCTCGATGCTTGGTGGCAGGGTTTCGATGATCCCGAACTCACCCGCATCATCAGCCGCGTGATGGCGCAGAACCTCGACCTTGCTGCGGCAATGGCACGCGTGGACCAGGCACGCGCGGCCGCACGCGAGGCAGGTGCACAGCTCGCACCGCAAGGCAGTCTTGATGGCCAGGTGGTGCAGCAGCATCAATCGACCAAGGGCCCGCTGGGCGAGATCGCCAGCCAGACGCCCGGCTACAAGCGCTCTCAGACGCTGGAAACCCTGGGCGTTGGCGCAAGCTGGGAGCTCGATCTTGCCGGCGGCCTGCATCGTGGCGCCGAAGCGGCGGATGCCGAAGCGCAGGCAGCCGAAGCCAGCCAGGATGGCGTGCGCGTCTCCGTAGCCGCCGAGGCTGCGGACAGCTATTTCCAGGTGCGCGGTGCGCAGGAACGCATACGCCTTGCGCAGCAGCAGATCGATACGGAAAGCCAGCTGCTCGAACTGGTGAAGGACAGGCTGGCCGGTGGCCTGGCGACTTCGCGCGAAGTGGCACAGGCACAGGCGCTGGTGTTGCAGGCCAAGACCACCTTGCCGCCGCTGCGCATCACGCTGGCGCAGCAGCTCAATCGCCTCGACGTGCTGATGGGCGCCGCGCCCGGCACCTACGCAGCGGAATTGAAGGATCAGGCGCCGGCCTTCACGGTGCCCGTGATCGGCACCGATGGCGGCCCGGACATGCTGCTGCGCCGCCGCCCGGACGTGATCGCCGCCGAGCGCAAGCTCGCCGCATCGAACGCACGCATCGGCGTCGCCGTGGCCGAGTACTACCCGAAGGTGTCGCTGGGTGGCCTGCTCGGTTTTGAAAGCCTGCAGAGCGGCTCGCTGTTCTCTTCCCAGGCGTTCCAGCCACAAGCCGTGCTGGGCCTGCATTGGCGCCTGTTCGACTTCGGTCGCGTGGATGCCGAAGTGGCGCAGGCCAAGGGTGCGAATGCCGAAGCGCTGGCGCAATATCGGCAGTCCATGTTGCGTGCCACCGAAGACGTGGAGAACGCCATCGTCTCGCTCGCGGAGCTGGAAACCCAGCACCGCGATCTGATCCTGGAGGTACAGGCCCACGTGCAGGCCCGCGATGCCGCGCAGGATGCCTACAAGGGCGGTGCGGTAAGCCTGATCGAAGTACTGGATGAAGATCGCCAGTTGCTAACTTCGCGCGACCAGCTTGCCCGCGTCCATGCCGATGACGCGCGCGCCGCAGTGGCTACGTTCCGTGCACTGGGCGGCGGCTGGTCCGGCAGCGAGGCGAAGGACGTGGCAGCGCGTTGAGCGCTGCCGTGCACGGGAGTTACTTCGAAGGTGCGGGCGTTGGCGGGACCTGGTCTTCCGCATCCGCCTTGAGCTCATTGGGATCACGCACACGTGAATCGTAACTCGTCATCAATGGCTGTCCGACCGGCGGCTTGTCGCGCAGACCCGCCACCTGATTTGCCGTCACCGCGCCGCCGCGATTACCCCAGCTGGAGCGAACGAAGGTGAGGATGTCCGCGATCTGCTGATTGTTCAACCGCTCGCGGAAGGCCGGCATGCTGAACTGCGTGGGCGCGTCGCGGCCGGCCGGCATGGTGGCGCCATGCAGCACCAGGCGCACAGCGGAGCCGGGATTCTCGCCGTTGAGCACGGGATTGCCGGCAAGCGCTGGATAGACCTGTCCATAGCCGTGGCCGTCGGTGCGATGGCAGGTGGCGCAGTTGTCGATATACAGCTGCGCACCCGGTGCGCTCACGTTGCCGCTGTAGAGCGCCGTGTGCGTGGCCGCGTCATAGGTCACCGCCTGTTCCTGCCGCGCCGCCGGCAAGGACTTCAGGAAGTGGACCATGGCGGCGAGATCCGCATCGCTCATGTACTGCGTGCTGTGCTCGATCACGTCGCTCATGCCGCCAAACACGGCACTGCGTTCGGTGCGGCCGGATTTGAGCAGGGCGATCAGCTCATCCTCCGGCACACTGCCAAGACCGCTGGCCAGCTCGCCGCGCAGGCTGGGCGTGACCCAGTTGTCGTTGATGCTGCCGCTGAGGTACGCCGGACCATCCCTCGGACTCAATGCCTTCTCTTGCAGCGTGAACGCGCGCGGCGTGTGGCAGGCACCGCAATGTCCCAGGCCCTCCACCAGGTATTGCCCGCGCGCCATGGTCGCGTCGCCGGTGGCGGCGGTCTCGATTGGCGAGACCTTCGGCGCAAACAGCCAGCGCCAATAGGTGAGCGGCCAACGCATGGACAGCGGCCAGTGGATGTCTTCGGCGTGATTGTCTTGCTTCACCGGTTGCACGCTATGCATGAAGTAGGCGTACAAGGCCTGGATGTCCTGATCGCTCACCTTCGCATACGACGGATACGGCATGGCGGGATAAAGCGTATGGCCGTCCGCATTGATGCCGCGACGTACCGCGCGCTCGAATTGGCCATAGCTGTACTTGCCGATGCCGGTATCCGGATCGGGCGTGATATTGGTGCTGTAAATCGTGCCGATCGGCGAGGCGATCGGCAGGCCGCCCGCATAGGCCTTGCCGCCGGGCGCAGTGTGGCAGGCGGCGCAATCGCCGAGGCGCGCAAGGTATTCGCCCTGCTTGACCTGATCGGGCGTGGCCTCCGCCGCCTTTGCCGTCGGATCGCCGCCGCCACCGGGGAAAAGCATGGCAAGCAGCCATACGATTACCAGCAGCACGACCAGTACGACGATGACGCGCCACAAGCTGCTGCCACGACGAGGCTTCGCATAGGTGTTCATGCCTGCACCAGAGGCCCGGGATTCTTGAGATAGGTCTCGCGGATGGCCTTGACGGACATATACGTGAGGCCGCCGATTAGACCGGTCGGGTTGTAGCCAAGATTCTGCGGAAACGCCGAGGCGCCCGTGACAAACACGTTGTGCACGTCCCAGTTCTGCTGGAAGCGATTCAAGGCACTGGTTTCAGGCGAGCTGCCCTGGATCACGCCACCGGTGGTATGCGTGGTCTGGTATTGGCGCACGTCGTAGTGGCCGCCGGGTTTGCGTATCGTCTGCGAGGTCTGCCTGGGCTTCATCGCATCGGCAATCTCCTGCGCCTTATCGGTCAGGAATTGCGTCATCTTGTATTCGTTGTCGTGCCAGTCGAAGGTGATGCGCAGCAGCGGCAGGCCAAACGAATCTTTATAGGTCGGGTCCAGATCAAGATAGCGATCGCGATAGGACATCACTGAGCCATGCGACTGCACGCCAGTGGTGTGCAGATAGCTATCCTTCGCCGCGCGCTTCCACTTCTCGCCCCACGCCGGTGTACCCGGCGGCACCAGCAGCTGCTGGATCGGCCGGCCGCCGGTCTGTCCGCCGAGGATGTAACCACCGCCCACGAAGCCGTGCGGACCGTGATCGAAGTGATCGGAATTGAACTCGTCGATGATCTGGTTGCCGCCGGAGCCCGCGCCGATGAACGGATTGATCGCCACGTCCTTGTCGAAGAAGACGTTGACGTTGCTCATCATCTGGTACGCGTAGTTCTTGCCGATCACGCCCTTGCCGGTGCTGGGGTCGTACGGCGCACCAATCCCTGACATCAACATCAGGCGCACGTTGTGCATCTGGAACGCCGACACGATCACCAGATCGGCCGGCTGCTCTACCTGCTGGCCCTGCGCATCGACGTAGGTGACGCCGGTGGCGCGCTTGCCGGTGGAATCGAGGTTGATCTTGATCACGTGGCTGTTGGTGCGCAGCTCGAAATTCGGCTTGCGCATCAGTACGGGAAGAATGGTGGTCTGCGGCGACGCCTTGGAATACATGAAGCAACCAAAGCGCTCGCAATAGCCGCACAGATTGCACGGACCCAGCCGCACGCCATGCGGATTGGTATAGGGCCGCGATGCGTTGGACGAGGGCTGCGGGAATGGCTTGTAGCCCTTCGAGCGAGCCGCATCGGCAAAAAGTTTGGCGCCGTAGTTGTCGGCCACCGGCGGATTCGGATACTCGCGCTTGCGCACGCCTTCGAACGGATTGCCGCCATCCTTGATCTCGCCATTGAGATTGCCTGCGCGCCCGGAAGTGCCGCACAGATACTCAAACTGATCGAGGAAGGGTTCGAGTTCGTCGTAGGTGACGCCATAGTCCTGGATCTGCATGTCCTCGGGCATAAATTTCTGCCCGTAGCGCTTGCTGATATGGCTATGGAATTCCAGATCCTCCGGCGAGGGCCGGTAGTGCTGCCCGTTCCAGTGGATGCCGGCGCCGCCAACGTTGTTACCTAGCAGGAACGAACCGTACTGGCGATACGGCACGGCGGTCTCGTTGAGGTTGTGGCGGATCGTCACCGTCTCGCGCGCCAGCGGCTGGAACAGCTCGCCGCGGATACCGTAAGCCAGCTCATCGGCATTGTGCGGATAGGTGAAGTCAGGCGAGGTATCGCGATAAGCGCCGCGTTCCAGCGCCAGTATCTTCAATCCCGTATCGACCAACTCCATGCCGATGATGGCGCCGGTCCAGCCAAAGCCGACCAGCACCACGTCGACCGGTTTCATGCGCATCATGATTTCGCCCCTTGGATCGACACCGGCCCAAATGGATAAACCTTGCCGGGCTGTTCGATCCAGTCGGCGTAGTCGGCGCGCGCGCCCGGAAAACCGATCATCTTCCAGGCGCCCATCTGCTTGTTGCCGCCGTACATCGGGTCGGCGAAATAACCTTCCTTGGTGTTGGCCAGCAACTGGGTGAAGAAGGCGATCGCCGGGATATCGTCGAGCTGGATCTCACCCTTCTCCATCTGATGGAGGATGGCGTCGCGTTGCTCGGCCGGCAGCGCAGAGAACTTCTGGTTGTGCTGCTTCTGGCACCAGCTGTCGACCGAAGCGATGCCCTTGCGATAGAACTCGCGCGGCGTATAGCGCAGCTGGTAGCCAAGCGTGGCTGGCGCATCGGGCACGAACGGCCCCTGCATATACCAGAGGCCGCCATGGCCGTAGGCCGCTTCCATCTGGCGATCGAGAAATTCCGGCACGCCCGCTTCAACGGCGCTGGGTCCGTCTTCATTGGGCGGGATCAATCGTTCCACCGCGGCCTGCAGGAATTCCCACTCGGGCGCCGTGAAATAACGTGGCGAGTACTTCGTTGCCGTGGCAGCTGCCGCAGGCGTGGCGGCCGTGCTGCTTTGCGTCTGCGCGATGGCGGAGGTTCCCAGCAGACTGACGGCAGGTACCGCCACCAGCGACTGTCGCAAAAAGTCGCGACGGGAAGGCGATCTGGGCTTGCTGGACATGACAACCCCTTACCAAGCGTGCGTTGCGTTCGCCGATCCTGACGCGACAGCTGAATGCAAAACGTGAAGGTTTGTTTACAGAACAAACGCAGCAGGCGAGCGGCTTGCGTGCGTTTTCCTGGAGGCGTTTGGACGCCCATCGTTCACAGTATGTCGACCGCACGCATGACGACTATCGGACTTTGGTGTTGTCGGGCGATCGACACGCTGCGCATCGCCAAGGAACAGAACGAACGCTTCCCTGGTTTCGAATCCGACGTGCAACCTCCCCTTGTGGGAGCGCACCCTGTGCGCGACCGCTGCGACGGGGCAGCGACTTCGGCGGTCGCGTTCGCGCACAGGGTGCGCTCCTACAGACATAATGTCTGCGACCTCAAAAGGGGATGGGCATGGACACCTTCCGCGAACAGAGCCTGTTGCGCCTTTCAATCGGCGCGACCTTCCTGGTCGGCGTGGCCTGCGTCACCGTGGGCTTGCTGATGCGCTCGCAGGCCCTCGCCTTCGACGGCTTCTACTCGCTGGTCGACGTGGTGCTCACGGCCGGATCGCTGGCGGTCTCCCATCTGGTCACCAGCGAGGGCAGCCGGCGCTTCCAGTTCGGCTACTGGCACCTGGAACCGCTGGTGCTGGTGTTCAATGCAGCGGTGCTCACCGCGATCTGCAGCTACGGCGGCTTCACCGCCTTGCATGGCCTGCTGACCGGCGGCCACGAGCTCGCCTTTGGTTTCGGCGCGGTGTGGGCGGCGATCATGGGCGTGGTCAGCGTGGCCATGGCGCTATATATGCGACGCCAGGCCAATGCCTTGGGATCGGTGCTGCTGCAACTGGACGCGAAGGGCTGGCTGATCGGCGGCGCCATCAGCGTCGCGGTGCTGGTGGGCTTTGCCCTGGCGGCCGTGATGCAGGGCGGCCCGCTTGATCACTGGACGCGCTACATCGATTCCACCGTGCTCTTGCTGCTGACGCTTGCGCTGCTGCCGCTGCCCCTTGGCAGCCTGTGGCAGGCGCTGCGCGAAGTGCTGCAACTGGCGCCCGATTCGCTCGACCAGCGCGTGCGTGATGTGATGACGGCGATGGTAGGGGAGCGCGGCTATCTCGACTTCACCAGCTACGTTGCCAAGATCGGGCGCATGCGGTTTATCGACATCCATATCCTTGTGGATGCGTCGCGGCCGTTGGGTGATATGCGGGATGTGGATGCGGTGCGCAGCGACATCGCCAGTCGGCTGGGCAGCGATATTCGGGCCGAGTGGCTGACGATTGTTTTCACCGGCAAGCGCGAATGGATGTAAGCCGCGATCACCTTGTAGGAGCGCACTTGTGCGCGACAACCCGGCGAAGCGGTGAACTGCAACTCTGCGGTCGCGCACAAGTGCGCTCCTGCAAGGTGATCGCAGGCAGCGAAAACCTACCCCCGCTTCTGCAACCAATCCCCCAGCTGCTTCAACACCTGGCTGCGCGCGGGCTCAGCCTCATTGAACAGCTCGCGATACGGCCGCGAGTGGATGTAAGCCGCTGCGATGCCCCCAACTGTGGGAGCGCACCCTGTGCGCGACGGCCACGCTGGGGTGTACCGCTCCGTAGGTTTGTCGCGCACAGGGTGCGCTCCCACAAGGTGCGCCGTCGGTCGCGGGACAGCGGCGGAGAAACTACCCCCGCTTCTGCAACCAATCCCCCAGCTGCTTCAACACCTGGCTGCGCGCGGGCTCGGCTTCATTGAAAAGCTCGTGATACAGCGAATCGAAATAGCGCGTGGTGACTTTGTTGCCGGCCCAGCTGGCTGATGAAAAATCACGGCTGCCGGAAGGATTGACCAGCTTGTCCGCACCCGCCACCAGCAGCAGGGTGGGGATGGCAAGTTTCGATGCATCAGCAACGGCCGCGTCACCTGCGCGGAAAATGAAATCCGCCAGGCGCGGCGTGATCCAGCCATGCCGCAGCGGATCGCGGCGATACGCCGGCTCTACCTGCGGGTCATGCGAGAGCTTGTCGAACGGCAAGCCATTGGGCAGCGGCAGATTGGGCAGGGCCTTGGCCAGTGTGGCCGCCAGCTTCTGTCGCCACACCGGCTCCCAGGTGCGCAGGGAAGGGGAGGACAGCACCATCGCCCCGGGCTGCACGCGGCGGTCGAGCACGGCGCGCGCCGCGACCAGGCCGCCCATGCTGTGGCCTAGCAACAGCGGCCGCTGTGGCCGGGCCTGAGCGTAGTCGTTGTAGACGATCGCCAGGTCTTCGAGCAGATCATCCGGATGGGACAGCGCGCCGCGCCGTCCGGGCGACTGGCCGTGGCCACGCTGGTCGTAGCTGCGCACCGCATAGCCGCGCGTGCGGAACCACGCGGCCAGGCGCTGGTAGCGTCCGCTGTGCTCGCCCAGCCCATGCACGATCAGCACGGCCTCCTGCGCCCGGCTGCTGGGCCAGTCGCGCACGAACAGCGTCTGGCCGTCGGCCATGGTGAGGGTGTGGGAGCGTTCGCTGCCCTGGTCGCCCGGGTGGTTCACATTGCGCACTCGACGGTAAAGGCCTGCATTCTGCAACAAGCGACGTGCGTTTGGCGCTTTGCAGAGAGGTTGTCGCCAATGACCGGGTCAGCGGCGGCGCCCCTAAGCTCGTCATTCCGGCGCAGGCCGGAATCCAGGTGCGGTGCATCACGGTTATCGCGGAACCGCCACACAAGGCCGATCAAAACTATCGCGACAATCGTAGTGCACCGCGCCTGGATTCCGGCCTGCGCCGGAATGACGAGCTGAGGAGCAAAGAAAAAGGGAGCGGACCGGCCGCTCCCTCTTTTCATATCGCGTGACCAGCGATCAAGCCGGCTGCAACATCAAAAGTCCGCGCGGAACTCCACGCCAATGATGCGCGGGTCGTTGACGAACGCGGTGCGGTTGTTGAAGTCGATCGCACCGGTGATGTACTGCTTGTTGGTGATGTTGCGGCCGTACAAGGCGATTTCGCGCTTGCCGAAATCCCAGTTGTAGCCCACGCGCACACCACCCTCGAGCATCGGCTTGCCGCGGAATTCCTCCGAGTCGTACAGGAAGAAATTCACCTCGCTGCGGTAGGCCCAGTCGGTGTAGATGAAGAACTCGCCACTCTCGCCATACGGGATGCCGTAGCGCGCGGTGAAGTTGCCGATCCACTGCGGTGCGTTCGGCAGCGGGTTGCCGTTGACCAGCGCGTTGCCGTCCGCATTGAGCGGATCGAGCACCGTGCAGCCCGAGCCGCACACGGCCACGGCCAGGTTCGGATCGTCCAGCTTGGTGTGGTTGTAGCTGCCGCCGGCGGTGAGGACGAAGTTCGGCGTCACGTAGGCTTCGAGGTCGAACTCGGCGCCGTAGCCTTCGGTCTTCTTCGCGTTGATCAGGCGCGTGACGTTGATGTCGCCGCCCACCGCGGTGAGCTGCTGGTTGTGCATGGTGTAGTCGTACACGTCGGCGTTGAAACGCAGACGGTTGTCCATGCCGGTGGTCTTCACGCCCAGCTCGTACGAGGTGATCGTCTCGGGCTTGGCCTGCGAGATGAAGTCGGCAAACAGCACGCGGCCCTGCACGCTCGGTGCGCGGAAACCGTTGGCGATACGGCCATACACGTTGACGTTGGGATTGAGTTCCCAGGTGCCGGTGAGGTCGCCGCTCCAGCGCGCGTCATGCGGGTTGGCACTCAGCGACAGCGGGCCGCCGCCGATCGGCGAGAGGATGCGATCAACGTGGAAGTCACGCGAATCGTGCGACCAGCGCGTACCGGCGCGCACGTCGAAATCGTCGGTGATGTGATAGTCGGCCGAACCGAACACCGCATAAGCCTTGGTCGTCTGCGCCTGCTGCGCATAGCCGTCCATCACGTGGTTGGCCAGCGTGTTGTAGTCGTAATTGACGATCGCGATGTTTTCGTAGAAGTAGTACGCGCCGACCTGCCAGTTCAGGCGATCCTGCGGGTTGCTGGCCAGGCGCACTTCCTGCGTGATCTGGCGATCGTGCGGCAGCGCATCGGCGGTTTCCGACGGGAACGGCGTGACGGCCTTGTCCTGGCTGGGATTCAGCGGAATGGCGATACCGCCGTCCACGTCGCCGAGGCTGTACGTGGTGGCCTTCTCGAAACCGGTGATCGAGGTGAGCGTGTAATCGCCCAGGTTCCAGGTGAGGTGCAGGTTGCTGCCCCACGAGAACAGGTGCTGGCGATTGAGGCCGTCCTGGTACACCACGTTGCGGTCAAAACCCTGGACCAGGCTGTCGCTGCCCAGCGGAATCGCGTTGGCGCGGTTGACCATCGCGCTGCCATCCAGCCAGCGGCCGTGCACATTGATCAGTGCGTTGAAATCCTGCACGTCGTACATGGCCTGCAGACGCACGGCGCGGTCGTTGTAGCCGCCCAGGTCGTCCTTCTTGCCGGTGTAGTCGTTGTCGATCCAGCCATCGCGATGCTGCGCCAGCGCCGACATGCGGCCCGACCAGTTGCCGCCCAGCGAGCCACCAAGTGCGGCTTCGGCATTGGCGGTGCCCTTGGTGCCGTAAGAGGCCTTGGCGTAACCGCTGGTTTCCTGGCTCGGCTTCACCGAGTCGAACTTGATCACGCCGGCCGGCGAGTTACGGCCGAACATGGTGCCCTGCGGGCCGCGCAACACTTCGACCTGCTGCAGGTCGAACAGCGGGAAGCCCTTGAGGATGGGGTTTTCCTGCACGATGTCGTCGTACACCATCGACACCGGCTGCGACGCATTCAGATCGAAGTCGCTGTTGCCCAGACCGCGGATATAAAAGCGCGGGAACTCACGACCGTAGGAAGTCTCGGCGTACACGCTCGGCGCGCGGCCGGCCAGCTGCAGCACGGTGTCACCCGCCTGGCCGTAATTGCTCAATTGCTCCGCCGTCACCACCGTCATGGAGACCGGCACCTTCTGCAGGTTTTCGACGCGCTTTTCAGCGGTCACGTTGATGGTTTCGAGCTGGACGGCCTTGCCGCTTTGTCCCTTGGCCGCGCTAGCGGCGGGTGGGGTCGCGTCCTGTGCGAAAGCAGTCGTTCCTGCGGCAAGGGCACTGGCAATGGAAAGGGCGAGCAACGCGAAACGCGTCTGGCTGGCGGCGGTCATTGGACGGTCCCCGGAGAATGGAAGCAAAGTGCGGAAAGAGGCGGAAAACACCGCAAGAAGTCAGCGTAAGAAGGCGGCTTAACGATATTGTCACGTAATTCTGGCAAGGGTTGAAGCGAATTTTCTTTCGAAAAGTTGGCAAAACCCCTTGACGCCCCCATGTCTCTCCCTCTGAGAGCGGCTTGAGCGACACTTAAGTCCATGCCCCTGCACGATTTTCATCCAGCGGTTGCGGCCTGGTTCCAGGGAGCCTTTCCTGAACCCACGGCGCCGCAAAAAGCGGCTTGGCCATCCATACGGTCAGGCCGGCACACGCTTGTGGCCGCACCGACAGGCTCAGGCAAGACGCTGACGGCCTTTCTCTCTGCCATCGACGGCCTGGTGCGCGAAGGCCTGGCCCACGACGGCGCACTGCCCGAAGCCACCACCGTGGTCTACGTGTCGCCGCTCAAGGCACTGTCCAACGACATCCGCATCAATCTGGAAGCGCCGCTGGAAGGCATCCGCGCCGAACTGGCCAAACTAGGCCTGCCCGATGTGGACATCCGGACGGCCGTACGCACCGGCGACACGCCGCAGGCCGAGCGCAACCTGATGCGCAAGCAGGCGCCGCATATCCTGGTGACCACGCCCGAATCGCTGTACATCCTGTTGGGCTCCGAGTCGGGTCGCCGCATGTTGTCGACGACGCGCACGGTGATCGTGGATGAAATCCATGCGCTCGCTAACAGCAAGCGTGGCGCGCATCTGGCGTTGTCGTTGGAGCGGTTGGAGTCGTTGTGTCAGCGGCGACTGTTGCGGATTGGGTTGTCGGCGACGCAGAAGCCGATTGAGGATGTGGCGAAGTTTCTCGTTGGAAGCCACGCCACACTTCTCCCTCTCCCCGCCGGGGAGAGGGCCGGGGTGAGGGGCCAATCTTGCGACACGCCCACAAAAAAGCGCGCTTCGAAAAAAACCGAGGCAAGCCCCGACCCCTCATCCGACCCTTCGGGCCACCTTCTCCCCGCAGGGGAGAAGGAAAAGGACAGCGTCAACATCATCGACGTCGGCCACGCCCGCGACCGCGACCTCGCCATCGAAGTCCCCCCAGTCCCCCTCGAAGCCGTCATGTCCAACGACTGCTGGGAACTGATCTACAACCGTCTCACTCAACTGGTCGAGTCGCATCGCACCACCCTGGTCTTCGTCAACACCCGCCGCATGGCCGAACGCGTGGCCCGCCATCTGTCCGAACGCATGGGCAAGGAAGCCGTCGCCGCGCACCACGGCAGTCTCGCCAAAGAACAACGCCTCGACGCCGAGCAACGCCTCAAGCGCGGCGACCTGCGCGTACTGGTGGCGACCGCATCGCTGGAACTGGGCATCGACATCGGCGACGTGGATCTGGTGTGCCAGCTTGCATCACCACGTTCCATCGCCGCCTTCCTGCAGCGCGCCGGCCGCTCCGGCCACGCCGTGAACGGCACACCCAAGGCGCGCCTCTTTCCCACCTCGCGCGACGACCTGGTGGAATGCACCGCACTACTCGATTGCGTGCGCCGCGGCGAACTCGACACCCTGATCCAGCCGCCGCAACCACTGGACGTGCTCGCGCAACAGATCGTGGCGGAAGTCGCCTGCCAGGAATGGAGCGAAGACGCGCTCTACGACACGCTGCGTCGCGCCTATCCCTACCGCGATCTCACCCGCGAGCAATTCGACGCCACCGTGCGCATGCTGGCCGATGGCTTCACCACGCGGCACGGCCCGCGCGGTGCGTATATCCACCGCGATGCCGTGAACCGGCAATTGCGTGCCCGCCGCAATGCGCGACTCACCGCCATCACCTCCGGCGGCGCCATCCCCGACACCGCCGATTACCTGGTGGTGCTGGAACCGCAGGCCACCATCATCGGCACCGTCAACGAAGACTTCGCCGTGGAAAGCCTCGCCGGCGACGTGTTCCAGCTGGGCAACACCAGCTACCGCATTCTTCGCGTGGAGCGCGATCGCCTGCGCGTGGAAGATGCCCAGGGCGTGCCGCCGAATATCCCGTTCTGGCTGGGCGAAGCGCCTGGTCGCAGCGCCGAGCTGTCGCACGGCGTGTCGCGCCTGCGCGAGGAAATCGCCACGCGTCTCGATGAAGGCGGTGTGCCCGCCGTGCTGCATTGGCTGATGCACACGCTCGGCATGAACGAGGCCTCCGCGCAGCAGCTGGCCGAATACATGGCCGCCGCCAAGGCCGCGCTAGGCGTGCTTCCCACGCAGGAAACGCTGGTATTCGAGCGCTTCTTCGACGAATCGGGCGGCACCCAGCTCATCATCCACACGCCCTGGGGCAGCCGCATCAATCGCGCCTGGGGCCTGGCCCTGCGCAAGCGCTTCTGCCGCCAGTTCAATTTCGAACTGCAGGCAGCGGCCACCGAAGACGCCATCGTGCTGTCGCTATCCACCAGCCACAGTTTTCCGCTGGAAGAAGTGGCGCACTACCTGCACTCCAACACCGCCGAACATGTCCTGATCCAGGCCCTGCTGGACGCACCGCTATTCCCCGCGCGCTGGCGCTGGAACGCCACCACCTCGCTGGCCTTGCCGCGCTTCCAGGGCGGCAAGAAAGTGCCGCCGCAACTGCAGCGCATGAAGAGCGAAGACCTGCTCGCCGCCGTATTCCCCGATCAGGTGGCCTGCCTGGAAAACATCGTCGGCGAGCGCGAGATTCCCGATCATCCGCTGGTCAACCAGACCATGCACGACTGCCTGCGCGAAGCGATGGACGTCGACGGCCTGCTGCACATCCTGCACGGCCTGGAAGACGGCTCCATCCAGGTAGTGGCGCGCGACCTCGCCGCCCCCAGCCCGCTCGCCAGCGAAGTGCTCACCGCCGCGCCTTACGCCTACCTCGACGACGCACCGCTGGAAGAACGCCGCACGCAAGCCGTGCAATCCCGCCGCTGGTCCGACCCCGAAAGCGCCGACGACCTCGGCCGCCTTGATCCCGACGCCATCGCCTCGGTACGCGAAGAAGCATGGCCGCAAGTGCGCAGCGCCGATGAAATGCATGAAGCCCTCACCATCCTCGGCGGCATCACGCAGAGCGAAGCAGATGCGAACGAAGGCTGGAACGACTGGCTAAAGAGCTTGGCCAAAAATTCCAGGGCCACGCGCTTGGCTCCCTCTCCCCTCCGGGGAGAGGGTTGGGGTGAGGGGTCACTCTTGCCCCAGTCCAGCTCTATGCACATCTGGACCACCGCCGAATCCCTACCCAAGTGGCAAGCCGTCCACCCAACCGCCACCCTGCACCCACCCATCGATGCCCCGGCCGAATACGCCGCGCAACCCTGGACCCACGAAGACGCCCTACTCGAACTAGTCCGCGGCCGCCTAACCGGCTCCGGCCCCATCACCGTCGCGCAACTCGCCACATCACTCCAAGTCGAGCCCAGCGCCATCGACCTCGCACTGCTACGCCTTCAATCCGAAGGCTACGTCATGCAAGGTCACTTCACCCCCGGCACGCACGACATCGAATGGTGCGAACGCCACCTCCTCGCACGCATCCACCGCTACACCATCGGTCGCCTGCGCCGCGAAGTCGAACCCGTCAGCCGTCGCGACCTGATGCGCTTCCTGTTCGAATGGCAGCACGTGGCCCCCGGCGCACGCCTCAGCGGACCGGATGCACTACCCGCCGTGCTGACCCAACTGGAAGGCTTCGAAGCCGCCGCCGGCGCCTGGGAAAGCGAACTGCTGCCGACGCGCATCAACGACTACTCCATCACCTGGCTGGACGAACAGATCCGCGCCGGCCGCGTCAGCTGGAGCCGCCTGCGCAGCGGCACCGGCAATGGCGGCGGCCCCGTGCGCGCCACGCCCATCGTGCTGCTGCCACGCCGCAGCTCGCCCATCTGGACCAACGCCGCGGCCGCCGATGCGAACCCGCAGGACATCGTCGTCTCCTCACGCGCACAAGCCGTGCTCGACGCCTTGCGCGACCACGGCGCCCTGTTCTTCGACGAACTACTGAGCGACACCCACCTGCTGCGCACCGAACTCGAAGACGCCCTGGGCGAACTCGTCGCCGCCGGCCGCGTCACCGCCGACAGCTTCGCCGGCCTGCGCGCCCTGCTAGTCCCCGCCGCCAAACGCGACGCAAACCGCCACCGCCGTTTGCGCAGACACATGCTGACTGGCATCGAAGACGCGGGCAGGTGGTCACTAGTAAGGTCAAACCGCGCAACTCTTCTCCCCTCCGGGGAGAAGATGCCCGGCAGGGCAGATGAGGGGCGGGTGCTCGCCAAATCCTCCCCTACGACCAGCACCAAGCTCGACCCAGACCACCTGGAACACATCGCCCGCAGCCTCCTCCGCCGCTACGGCGTCATCTTCTGGAAACTGCTGGAACGCGAAGCCTCCTGGCTCCCCAGCTGGCGCGAACTCCTACGCGTCTACCACCGCCTGGAGGCGCGAGGCGAACTCCGCTGCGGCCGCTTCGTCGAAGGCCTCGTCGGCGAACAATTCGCCCTACCCGAAGCCATCACCCGCCTGCGCGCCGTACGCCAGCAAGAGCCGCAAGGCGAACTCGTCCTCATCAGCGGCTCCGACCCACTCAACCTGGTCGGCACCGTCCTGGCCGGCAACAAACTCCCCGCCGTCACCGGCACCCGCGTGCTCTACGAAGACGGCGCCGCCGTCGCCGCCTGGGTCGCCAACAAACCGCAATGGCTGGTGGAATCGACCACCCCCCAGCAACAGCTGTGGCGCAACGCATTGCTGCGCCGCGCGGATGCGGATGGTCTTAAAGCGGATGCGCGAGCTGCGGGCTTCTAGCTCGCCATTCCGGCAAGCGCCCTGAAAAAGGGAAGGGCGGCGGTGTTTCTTAGCTCGTCATTCCGGCGAAAGCCGGAATCCAGCGCCTCTAGGGCCGGCTGTCGCGAGTGACATCCATCGGGCTCTTCAGAACCCAGCCATCACTCACTGTAATCCCCGATATAAACCAACAACCCATCCCTCTCCCGAAACTCACTCCGCCCATTCAACGTAATCGACTGCCCCGCCCGCACCCCATTAGGCAAGTCAACCGCAAACGTCCCATCAAACAGGATATGCACCGTCGCCGTCCCGTCGCGCTCTTCATAGGCAAGAATCACCTGCCGCCGCGCCGAAAACAGAAAGCTCGAACTCTGCGCCAGATGCCGCAGCTCATCGACACCAAACGTCCGCACGCTCAACACCCCGGCCGTATAGTTCTCGAACACCACCTCGCGATGCATCGTCGCCGTCATGCCGTCGACATCCATGCGGTTATAGGCAGCCAGGTAACGTTCGATCAGCTCGCGCATGGCGCATCCTTCAAAAAAGCAGGCGCCAACACCGGCGCGACAGCGCAAAGTCTACGTTAACCGCGCCATCCCGCCGAAATCCCACCCCAAAACCCACCCACCCCCGTCGACGCCCCCTCCCGACCCCGCTACCATGTCCGCCCCAAGCCAGCGCAACGCCGGCACGCATGGGCCTATAGCTCAACGGTTAGAGCAGGGGACTCATAATCCCTTGGTTCGAGGTTCGAATCCTCGTGGGCCCACCAATTTGGAAGTCTTTTTGGACTTTTTGCGCGATCAATCAAAGTTTGTCCGTATTGGCCAATCCTCGATAGACATCCAGCAAGTTTGTCCTGGCGAACGCCACAGAACCCTGCCCCCGAGGTAATTTGGCTCGGGGTGAAGAGCTACTCTTTGGCGGATCCCGAGAGGCCCATTTTGCGGCTGCAACATTCCCCAGTACGTATGGGAGGGAGCGTCTTTGAGGAAGTAAAGAGTCGGCGGTACTAGGAAGTACGCGTTAGGTCGACCCATTGTCCTTGCGATCGCCGTCGACGGTCCGCCACATGCCGGAGTTCGGCGTTGCTTCAGCGCGGCTTGATTGGCCTAATCGGGGCGGAAGGTATTGGCGCCGAAGCATCGGGGGCACAAGGAGGCCAAGTAGCGGAGGGGTCTTTCCTACGCCGCTTTCGGTACCTTTCGTAGGACTTTGCACCGAAGCGTTCCTTCAGCGCCGCCAAGACCGCGTGCCTAGCAGTTCTAACATTCACACCCGTTGCTTTAACTGTTGCTTCCACCAAATGGTCTTGGCTTGGGTAGCAGACCGAGGGATATTCATATACAGGTCCCCCAAGAAGATAGCTCAGCGCCAAGTTTCGCCTTCGGCGCTGAGACTTCTTGCCATTGAGTGCTCGAAGGCCAGAGTACTCGTGGATTAGCTCGGGGAAGTGGAAGTTCAGAAAGCCAGCGGAAACGCCTATTTCCTTCGCGACCTGCCGCAGCGACGGTATTGGATCAGTCTGCCCCTCTCGTATTTCGCTCTCGAGCCGAATCTTCGCAATTTGCACAAGCTCGGCAGGTCGGCGTGGCTTAGCTGTCGACGGTAGATTTAAGCGTGCAAACTCCAGGAGACAGGCAGATTTTGCCGCGCCTTCGGGGTCACAGAGGATGTCCGACGGCCGGACTCCAAAGGCCGCGCACCTTCTCAGGAACGAATCGAATCTCGGCGGCCTGGCCTCTCGTGCCAGCTGAGGTCGCCGTGGGCCCTTATAAGCAAATTTAGAGATCTTCTTATTGAGGGGTGAAAGATATTCAGAAAACGTCTCGATGAACCGATTGTACGCTCCAGGCACAACACGTAGCTCGCCTGTCGATATTCCGACAACTAGGTCGATGCACTCGCTCTCATAGAGTGGGGCGTGCGGGATGATTTCCCAACTAGATGGCAGACTTCGTAACGACAATTTGCATTTGCAACAAAGTTCAAGCGAGCCGCAATGATGATAGTGAAGTTGAGTGGTGAGGCACCGCGGACACTTGGTTAGTAAACGTATCCTATGTATGGGGCATCTTTGAACGAAGGGAACCGCCCAAGCAAGACGGTCATAAAAAGGAACATCCAATTGGAAGGACTCTTCAAGACAGGCTGGGCACCATGCACGATCGGCACGAATGATTCCGTGTCCATTCGGCTCCAGGGATCCCTTGAGTGCTAGAAACGTTGTTCGATGCAATGATTCAGTGCCGGTCGCTTCTCGGACGATCTCAAGGTATGTTTCAACATTAGCGCCATATCCACATAGCATGGGATTCGTGCAGTTGATGACGTTCTGCTTCGCCCGTTCATCATCCGGATGTTGCTGCTTCCACCATTGGCGAAGATGCATGGCTAACGTGTACACAGAGACGCTATGCGCAACAGCCATGCGACAGAAAAGCGAACCAAATGCCTCAACTTCGACACTCTCCGCACCGAGCGGGTATATCGGAAGGTAGTCAGTCATCGCCATGAGTAAGGATGTCCATCGACGCATTCCTGTTGGGGTTTCGTTCAAACGGTCGAGCAATCCGCTTCCCTTCTTTCGTCTTATCAGAAGTCAGAACGCTCTCTGATCGGGTCACGACGGCAGGGCATTCGTTTCGAAGCGCAGCCTTTCCCATCTTGATATCCAGGGCGACCGCCCTCCGCTCCAGTGCTGGGGGTATGCAACTTAGGAGTATCTTTCGATCAATTGGTGACTTCTTTGAGTTGGCAATCACTTGAGCGTGCCAGAGCATCTTGTCGAGAAGGCCAATCACACCGTTGGTTCCTAGCAACAGCGTCTGAAATTCATCGACAAGTAGCGATTCTGTCTTCAGCTTGAGGTGCTGTTCGTATGTCTTGAGAATGCGGAGCCAAGCCTTCACGTGACATGCGTTATCCGCTTCGTAGTGCCCAAAGTCGTATATAACAACGCGCCCGCAGAAGTGTGCGGAGTCGAACAAGCCGCGGTATGCAATTTCATATCCTCCACAACCAATCAAAGTACGGTTGATTGCGCAGGTTGATTTAATTGATTCAAGGATGGATGCCCTGACATCAGGGTCCTTCGTATGAGTTAGCAAATGAAGTTCGTCCAGGCAGACACGGCGGACGAAACGCCCATCTAGAGCCGATTTAAGTGCAATCCGGATCGTTCCTTCATCACGACCACGAGAAGGAAAGTAGTGTTCGGCCTCATCCAGGGCGCCGATGTGTTCATAGACGGGGTGCTTTAATTTTTTGAGTAGTTCGATACCGAGCCACTTTGGCCTTGCGCGTCCGTCACCGACAGTCTCGATTTGAAGGTCGGTGACAGGAATTGCGCCAGGTCGAGTGTCACGAAAGGCGTCCATAAGAGCCTTCACCACGCACTGGTATAAAATGGACTTTCCGCTCTGCGGTGGCCCCAGAAGAAGTATCACAAGTCCATCGCCGCAATCCCGACACATGGGAAGGAACGTATGTTGGCGCTCGTTGAAAACTGACCATCTCTGCTCATTGAAAATTGACCAGGGGTGGAAGCCGAGGGCGGCAGCCCCCGGCGTTGCCTAATCGTATCGATTGTCAGCTCAATTCGTCGATGGCCTCCTGGTCTTGAGTCTTGGCCTGT